>JALQYS010000603.1 GCA_023254015.1 Paracoccaceae bacterium | reverse complement strand
CAGGCATCCTGGACCGCCACGAATTCGGCGACGGCCGCGCCCGCTATGAAGATGCCGAACGCGATCACCACGACCACCTGATCGACGTCCATTCCGGCGAGGTGATCGAATTCGTCGACCCCGAGATCGAGGCGCTGCAGGAACGTATCGCCGCGCGGCTTGGCTATCGGTTGATCGGACATCGGCTGGAGCTTCTGGCGGTCCCCCTGAAGAAAAGTGCCAAAACTTGAGAAAAACCGACAACACCGCGGCCACGCTGATGATGGTGGGCTCGATGGCTGCCTTTGCCGTCGAGGATCTGTTTCTGAAACGCGCCGCCATGGCCCTGCCGCCGGGGCAGGTGATTGCCATGATGGGGGCGGGGGGCGCGCTGGTGTTCTGGCTTTTTGCCGCGCTGAAGCGTCAGCCGATCCTGACCTTGCGGGCGCTGCGCGGGGCACCCTTGCTGCGCGCCTTGTCCGAGGCGGCGGCGACCATGCTCTATATCACGGCGCTCGCGCTCATTCCGCTGTCGATCAACTCGGCACTGTTGCAGGCCTCGCCGCTGGTGGTCACCATGGGGGCAGCGCTGGTTCTGGGGGAAAGGGTGGGCTGGCGGCGCTGGACGGCGATTGCGGTGGGCTTTTCCGGCGTTCTGATCGTCCTGCAGCCCTGGAATGCGGCGTTTCAGGCGGCGGGCCTTCTGACGGTGCTGTGCGTTGTGGTTCTGGCCGCGCGCGATCTGTCCACCCGGGCCATGCCGGTTGACATCGGCACCTTCCAGCTGGTGACCTGGGCCTATATGGCGCTGGTGCCCGCAGGGCTGGTGCTGATGACGCTTGGCGGCGACGGCTTTGCCCCCATCGACCCCACGCGCTGGTTCGACCTGGCGCTGGCGCTGATGTCCGGCCTGATCGGCTATTACGCCGTCACCGCCGCCACCCGTCTGG
Source organism: Paracoccaceae bacterium (assembly GCA_023254015.1). Classification (GTDB taxonomy): domain Bacteria; phylum Pseudomonadota; class Alphaproteobacteria; order Rhodobacterales; family Rhodobacteraceae; genus Tabrizicola_A. Next base: position 5,408 of record JALQYS010000603.1, on the reverse strand, counting down.
GTGAGGCGGCCGTGATTGCGCCGTTCCGCTATACCCGGCTGGTCTTTGCGCTGATCCTGGCAATGTTGTTTCTGGGCGAAAGGCCGGGGCCTGCGATGTTGATCGGGGCTGCGCTGATCATCGGCTCGGGGCTTTACACCTTCACCCGCGAACGGATGCGCGCCCGGGCCGCGGCCCGCTGAGTGGCTTTTGCCGCACCGCAGAGACTTTTCATGCGACCCCCGAGCGTGTAAAAGGCCGGCAACTGCATTTCAGGCCGAGGGAGCGCCATGAGCACGATCATCGACATTCACGCCCGCGAGATTCTGGACAGCCGGGGCAACCCGACGGTCGAGGTTGACGTGACGCTGGAAAGCGGCGCCATGGGCCGCGCCGCCGTGCCCTCGGGTGCCTCGACCGGGGCGCATGAGGCGAACGAAAAGCGCGATGGCGACAAGGCCCGGTATCTGGGCAAGGGCGTCCTGGAGGCCGTGGCGGCGGTGAACGGCGAGATCGCCGAGGAACTGGTCGGCTATGACGCCACCGACCAGGTCGGCATCGACCGCACCATGATCGAGATGGACGGCACGCCGAACAAGTCGCGTCTGGGCGCCAATGCCATTCTGGGTGTGTCGCTGGCGGTGGCCAAGGCCGCGGCGGAATTCACCGCCCAGCCGCTTTATCGCTATATCGGCGGCACCTCGGCCCGGGTTCTTCCGGTGCCGATGATGAACATCATCAATGGCGGCGAACATGCCGACAACCCGATCGACATTCAGGAATTCATGATCATGCCGGTGGGTGCGCAAGACATCCGCGAGGCGATCCGCATGGGCGCCGAGGTGTTCCACACCCTGAAGAAAGAGCTGCAGAAAGCCGGCCACAACACCGGCATCGGTGACGAGGGCGGCTTTGCACCGAACTTGAAGTCCGCTCGTGAAGCCTTGGATTTCATTCTGAAATCCATTGAAAAGGCTGGCTACAAGCCGGGCGAGGATATCTATCTGGCCCTCGACTGCGCCGCGACCGAGTATTTCAAGGGTGGCAAGTATGAGATGAAGGGCGAAGGCAAGTCGTTGACCATCGCGCAGAACGTCGAATTCCTTGCGGGCCTTGCCGCCGACTATCCGATCATCTCGATCGAGGATGGCTGTTCCGAGGACGACTGGGAGGGCTGGAAGCTTCTGACCGACACGCTGGGCGGCAAGGTGCAGCTGGTGGGCGACGATCTGTTCGTGACCAACCCGCGCCGTCTGGCCGAAGGCATCTCCAAAGGCGTGGCGAACTCGATGCTGGTCAAGGTCAACCAGATCGGCACCCTGACCGAGACGCTGCAGGCCGTCGATATGGCGCATCGCGCGCGCTATACCAATGTCATGTCGCACCGCTCGGGCGAGACCGAGGATTCGACGATTGCCGATCTGGCAGTCGCCACCAACTGCGGCCAGATCAAGACCGGCTCCTTGTCGCGCTCGGACCGGTTGGCGAAATACAACCAGCTGATCCGCATCGAGGAACTGCTGGGCGAGACGGCCGAATATGCTGGCCGGTCGATTCTGAAGTAACTGATTTTCGACGAAAATCAGCGGGCGCGGCCGGGAACGGCCGCGCCTTTGGATTTTGTGAAAAATCCGGTCGCCGAAATCGGACGATTTCCGCCCCTTTTCCCGCGCTTGCGCCATCGCCTGCCACCGCCTACCTTGGCGTGATGGACAGCGCTTTTCTCGTCACCGCCTTCGCCACGCTTTTCGTGGTGATCGACCCGCCGGGGCTGGTGCCCCTGTTCATCGCGCTGACCCGCGGCATGGATGTGGCGCGGCGCCGGTCCATGGCGCTGCGCGCCTGTCTGATCGCGGCCGGCCTTCTTCTGCTGTTCGGCGTGGCGGGCGAGGCGATTCTGACCTTCATTGGTATCTCCATGCCGGCCTTCCGCATCGCCGGCGGCATCCTTCTGTTTCTGACCGCGCTCGACATGCTGTTCGAACGCCGCACCCAGCGGCGCGAGGGCCAGCATGCCGAGCCCGACCATGACCCGTCGGTCTTTCCTCTGGCCACGCCGCTGATTGCCGGGCCGGGGGCGATTGCCACGATGATCCTGCTGATCGGACAGGGCGGCGGGGATTGGGCGGCGACGGGGGCGGTGAGCGGGTTGATGCTGGCCATGATGGCGGTGACCTATGTCTTTCTGCTGGCTTCGCCCCCGCTGGAGCGGATGCTGGGCCGCACCGGTACCATCGTCATCACCCGGCTTTTGGGCATGTTGCTGGCGGCGCTGTCGGTGCAATTCGTGATCGACGGCGTGCGGGGCACGGGGCTGATCGGATGAGCGGCGACGATTTCGGGCGGCTGTTGTATCTGGGGCTTTTGCTGGCGGCCGTGGTAGGCTGGGGGCTGGCGGAGTATCGCGGGCGTCTGGGGCAGGGCGCGCGCAGCTTTCTGGCTTGGGGGCTGATCTTTGTCGGCGTGATGGCGGGCTATGGCCTGTGGCAGGACATCCGCCGCGATGTGATCGCCACCCAGCACGACACTGCCGAAGGCATTGAGGTGCCACGCTCGGCCGATGGGCACTACTACCTGACGCTGACGATTTCCGGCCAGCCGCTGACCTTCATGGTCGATACCGGCGCGACGGGGGTGGTTCTGTCGCGCGACGATGCGGCGCGGCTGGGCATCGACCTTGCGGCGCTGGTCTATACGGGCGAGTCGCAAACCGCCAATGGCCCGGTGCGCACCGCGCGGGTCCGCCTGCAGGATGTGCAGCTTGGCCCCTATCGCGATGACAGTCTGGGGGCCTCGGTGAACGAGGGAGAGATGTTCGGCTCGCTTCTAGGGATGGATTATCTGGGCCGCTATTCCATCGAGATCACAGGCGACCGGATGATCCTGCGCCGTTAGGGCCGTTTCGGAATGACGCCAATAGCCGCCAGTGCCGCATCCAGCGCGTGATCGGCCCCGACCGAGGCCCGCGCCTGCGCCTTCAACCGGTCAAACTTGACCCGCAGCGCCTTTTTCTCTTCGCCCTGACAGTCATTCCACGGGCGGCCCTGCAGCCCCATGACCAGAACGTAATAGCCGATGAAATGCGGCTGGGTTCCGGCCTCGATCAGGCGCAGATAGGCGGCGTCTGCGCCCATTTCGCGGATTTCCTCGGCCGAATGGATGCCCGCGCGGGCAAAAGCCGCTTCGGACGCCGGGCCAAGGTTCAGGATGGAGGAAACGGGTGTCAGCGGGGCGGGCGGGGCCATGATGCAGATGAAAGGGCCAGCGCGGTGGCTGGCCCCATGGTCTCTCAGATCGATGCCCAGTCGCGGAAGATGGGCTGGCTGCCTTGCTGCTGGCCGCCCTGTTGCTGCTGCTGGGTCGCACCACCCGACTGGCCTTGCTGGGGGGCCGGGGTGGTGTTGCCGCCCTGCTGGGCGGTGGGGGAATTCGACATCTGACTGCTCCGCTTTTGCCAATCGGTCCCGGCGTTCTGCCGATGACCATCCTTTGCGACAAACCCGGCAGCATCGCGCCGGACTTTCGTTCGGATTACGACCATTTAATGCGACTTTTCGCCATGGGCAATCACCCAATCGGCAAGGCTGGTGGAATTCCGCAGTCCCGGACGATCAGTTTGTCGTGATCTCGCGGGCGGGAAAGCCGATGGCGTCCAGCGCATTCACCGCATCGGCGGCGGGGCCGGCCACCTTGACCTGACGGCTGGTCAGATCAACCTCAACCGGCGCCATGCCCGGCAAGGGGGAAAGGGCGGCCTCGACCGAGGCCTTGCAATGGCCGCAGGTCATGTCGGGAACGGAAAGCAGGGTCATGGGCGGGCTCCTTTTGCTGGTGCCAATATGGGCGCGGCAGGGGGGCTTTCGCAAGGGGCCGGGCACGGCGCGGCCCTGTGGCACGGGCGCGCGGGGACTTGTCCTGCCCCGGCCACCGGGCGCATAGTGGGGCATGACCCAGACCATCCGCTTTCAGCTTGATGGCATGACCTGCGCTTCTTGCGTGGCGCGTGCCGAACGTGTGCTTTCCGCGCAGGACGGCGTGACGGCCGCCCATGTCAACCTTGGCACCGAAAGCGCCGAGGTGAGCTTTGACGCCCCGGCCAGTGCCGAAGGCATGGCGGCGGCCCTGGCCCGGGCGGGCTATCCGGTGCGGCAAAGGCAGGTGATTCTGGCGGTGGAGGGGATGACCTGCGCCTCGTGCACCGGCCGGGTAGAACGGGTGCTGCGGGCTCAGCCGGGCGTGGCCGAGGCGACGGCCAATCTGGTGACCCGGGCCGCGACCGTCACGCTTTGGGGCGATACCGATGCCGGCACGCTGGCGCAGGCGGTCACGCGCGCCGGCTTTCAGGCCGCGCCCATGGCCGAAAGCGGCGGGCATGACCCCAAGGCCGAAGAGGCGCGGCTGTGGCGCGATGCGGCCATTGCCTCGGCGCTGACGCTGCCGGTTTTTGTGGCCGAGATGGGCGGGCATCTGGTGCCGGGGTTCCACCACTGGCTGCATGGGCTGATCGCCACGCAAAGCCTGTGGCTGGCCGAATTCCTTCTGGTGACGCTGGTGCTGATCTGGCCCGGCGCGCGGTTCTTCCGCAAGGGCATCCCGGCGCTTTTCAGGGCCGCGCCCGACATGAACAGCCTTGTGGCGCTGGGGGCCGGGGCGGCCTGGGGCTGGTCGGCCCTGGTGACCTTTGCCCCCGGCCTGATCCCGTCCGCCTCGCGCGCGGTCTATTTCGAGGCGGCGGCGGTGATCGTGACGCTGATCCTGTTCGGCCGCAGCCTTGAGGCGCGGGCGCGGGGCCGCGCGGGGGCGGCGATTGCCCGGCTGGTGGCGCTGCAGCCGAAAACCGCGCTGCGCCTTGCGCCCGCCCCGCAAGAGGTTCCGATTGCCGCCCTCGTTGCTGGGGACCGGGTGCAGGTGCGCCCGGGCGAGCGGGTGCCGGTGGATGGAATCGTGATCGAAGGCCAGTCGGCGCTGGACGAATCCATGCTCACCGGAGAGCCGCTTCCGGTGGCCAAAGGGCCCGGCGACGGGCTGACAGGGGGCACGGTGAACGGCACCGGCGGTCTGGTGATGGAGGTGCGGGCGGTGGGCGCCGCCACGGTGCTCAGCCGCATCATCGCCATGGTGGCCGAGGCGCAGGGTGGCAAGCTGCCGGTTCAGGCGCTGGTTGATCGCATCACGCTGTGGTTCGTGCCGGTGGTCATGAAGCGGAATCGGTATTGGCCCCGCACCTCGCAAAACGGCGAGACATGAAAGGCCTTCTCGGCCATCTGATCGACGCCCAGACGGGGGCGGTCGAGCAGGTAACAGTGGCGTTCGCCAAACGTGTTGTTGACCTCCACCACGATGGCACGCAAGCTGTTGTCGCTGGCGTGGCAATACCAAAAGCTCACCGGTTTGAAGGTGTAGCCGAGCACACGTGGGTAGCAATGCAA
>JALQYS010000577.1 GCA_023254015.1 Paracoccaceae bacterium | reverse complement strand
CCATAGCCTTTTCCTTGATGGTCATGCCCTGCTTGATGAACTGCTTCTTGGCGAAGCCGCTGATTTCGGCATCCTCGACCGGCAGGATGCGGTCCATCACCTCGACCACGGTCGTATCCGCGCCCAGCGTGTTGAAGAACGAGGCGAATTCGATCCCGATCGCACCCGACCCGATGACCAGCAACTTTTTCGGCATCCGCTTGGGCTGCAGCGCATGGCGATAGGTCCATACCAGATCGCCGTCCGCCTCCAAACCCGGCAGTTCGCGGGCACGCGCCCCGGTGGCCAGGATGATCGCCTTGGCCGTCAGGTCCTCGGTGCCCTTGTCGGTTTTCACCGAGACAACCCCGGCCTTCGGCAGCGTCGCCGTGCCCATGAACACCGTGATCTTGTTCTTTTTCATCAGATGGCCAATGCCGCCCGACAGCTGCTTGGCCACCCCGCGTGAGCGGGCGACCACGGCATCCAGATCAAAGGAGGCGCCGTCCACCTTCAGGCCGAATTCCTTGGCCCGGTGCATCAGGTGGAACACCTCGGCGCTGCGCAACAGGGCCTTGGTCGGGATGCAGCCCCAGTTCAGGCAGATGCCCCCCAGATTTTCGCGTTCGACGATTGCCACCTTCTGGCCCAGCTGGGCGGCGCGGATTGCCGCCACATAGCCCCCCGGCCCCGCACCGACCACCACGACATCAAAGCTCTGGCCTGCCATCTTTCCCTCCCTCAGAAAAAGTAGTTTGGCATTAAACTATCTGGTTCAATCCCGCAACGATTTCGGCGCCCACCCCTTATGCGCCTGCTGCATGGCTGGCACGCTGGCGCGCCACTTCGGCCGCATAGCCGCCGCTTGCCAGAAAATCCGCCTCGTCGGGCGTCGTTTCACGCCCCAGCGCCGCATTGCGGAACGGAAAGCGGCCAAAGCGGGCAATGATCGCCTGATGGGCGCGCGCGTGCAGCGCCATCTCAGGATCGGACGACAGCCGTTCGGTCAAAAGCTGAACCGCCGTGGCCTGATCCTCGGGGTTTTCGGAATGTTCAAAGGGCATGTAGAAGAACTGCCGCTCGGGCTCTGGCGCGCCCATGTCCCAGCCGGCCTCGACCGCGCGTTTCGCCGCGGCCAGCGCCCGGGCGTCGGTGGCAAAGGCCTGCGCCGTGCCGCGGTGCATGTTGCGCGCAAGCTGGTCGCAGATCACCAGATAGGCCAGCGCGCCGACCGTGCCGTCGACCCAATGCTCCAGCCCGTCGTCATGGGCTGCGGCCCACAGATCGCCAAACCGCGCCCGGCATTCGGCATCCAGCGCCTCGCCCCCGGCATACCAGCCCTCGGGGCCCACCTCGCCCAACCAGAAATCAAGCACTTCAACCGGATCCGACATTTCGCCTCCACCTTTTGTCAAAGGCTGGCAGGTTCGCCGGGGATTGGCCAGCGCAAAACGTGTCAGTTGGCGCTGTCACGCGACAGGCTGGCCTCGACCGCCACGGACGAAGCGCCGGGCGCCAGCGTCCGCAGACGGCGGCGGAAGAGGCGCCGCCGACCGCGCGTCATCCGCCAGGCCGCATAGGCGGCGATGGCCATGAACATCACCATGATGAACAGGAAGAACCCGGACGGCCCGACGTGGCCCATCAACCACCCCGTCACCATCGGCCCCCCGATCGAGCCGAGCCCATAGATGAACAGCAGCCCCGCCGAGGCGCCGGCCATCTCGGCCTCGGCCAGATAGTCGTTCACATAGGCGACCAGCAGCGAATAAAGCGGGTTGGCAATGCCCCCGGCCAGAAAACCAAGCACACTCAGCACCACCATGTTCCAGGTCAGGATCAGACCGCCCGTGGTGGCAACCGCGCCCGCCACTGACAGCCACAGGATCATCGCCCGGCGGTCCCAGCGGTCAGAGGCCCAGCCGACCGGATATTGCAGCACCAGACCGCCGACATAGATCGAGGCGATGAAGATCGAGATGTTCTGCACCGAAAGCCCCACCTCCGACCCCCAGACCGAGGCCATGCCGAACAGGGTCGAGAACAGAGCACCCAAAAGGAACAGGCCCACACAGCCCAGCGGCGAGGTGCGGAACAGCTGCCTGATCGGCAGCGGCTGGATCTGCTCGAACGAGGGCGCCCGCGCCGCCGACAACAGGATCGGCGTAACGGCAAGCGACACCAGGATCGAGGAAAAGATGAACAGGTCGCACCCACCCGGATCGCGCAGGTTCATCAGGAATTGCGCGGCCACCACGCCGATCATGTTGACGATCATGTAGGCCGACAGCGACTGCCCGCGATTTTCATTGGTGGACGAGGCGTTCAGCCAGCTTTCCGCGCTGATATAGACCCCGGCAAAGCAATAGCCCAGAATCATCCGCATCCCTGCCCAGGCGATCCAGTCGGGCGCGACCGGAAACAGGATCATCACCGCCGAGATCAGCGAGCCAAGCGCCGAGAACACCCGCACATGGCCGACATGCTGGATCATCCGGGGCGCAAAGCGCGACCCGAGGAGGAAGCCCAGCGAATAGGCCGCCATGACGTAAGACATCTCCAGCGTGGAAAAGCCTTCGATCTTGCCGCGAATCCCCAGAAGCGTGCCCTGAATGCCGTTACCAAGCATCAACAGCATCATCCCCAGAAGCAGCGCCCAGGAATTGCGCATCACGGAAAACATCGGGGGTCTCCTGCAGGGCCAGTCTTGCCTGTCCAGCATGGCACGGAACGGCACATCCAACCAGCCCGCCCCCGACGTCCTCACAAGGATTTTCGCCTTTTGAAATACGCCACCAAAGGTCCGGAGGGTGTGCCCCCCTCCGGGGTCGGGCATCGGGCCTCAGGGGATCAGCAACGAGGCATCGCCATAGGAAAAGAACCGATAGCCCGAGGCCACTGCATGGGCATAGATGCGGTCGATCCGCCCCTTGCCCATCAGCGCCGAGACCAGCATCAGAAGCGTCGATTTCGGCAGGTGGAAATTGGTCATCAGCGCATCGGTGATGCGAAAGCGATAGCCGGGATAGATGAAGATGTCGGTAGTGCCGCGCCAAGGCGCGATCCGCCCCGCGGCGGCAGCACTTTCGATCAGCCGCAACGCCGTGGTGCCGACGGGAATCACCCTGCGGCCCTGATCCTTGGCGGCATTGATCCGGGCGGCGGCGGCTTCGGTCACTTCGCCCCATTCGGCATGCATGCGGTGGGTGGTCACATCCTCGACCTTGACGGGCAGGAAGGTGCCCGCGCCGACATGCAGCGTGACCTCGACGAACTCCACCCCCTTGTCGCGCAGCGCCTGCAAGAGCGGGGCGTCGAAATGCAGGGATGCCGTGGGCGCGGCCACGGCGCCGGCATGGCGGGCAAAGACGGTCTGGTAATCATCGCGGTCCGCCGCATCGGCGGGCCGTTTGGCGGCGATATAGGGCGGCAGCGGCATGGCGCCGGCGTCATTCAGCGCCGCGTCAAAGTCATCGCCCGTCAGGTTGAAGGCCAGCACCAGATCGGTCTCGGTCTTTTCCACCACCTCGGCCGACAGGGCGTCGGAAAAGCGGATAGTCTCGCCCGGGTTCACCTTGCGCAGGGGCTTGGCCAGCGCCCGCCAGCCTGCAGGCGTGGGTTCCAGCAGCGTCACCTCGACCTTGGCCACCGCCTCGCCGCGCTGGCGGGTGCCGAAAAGCCGGGCCGGGATGACCTTGGTGTTGTTCAGCACCAGAAGATCGCCCGGTTGAAAGATATCTACCAGATCAAAGACATGCAGATCGCGGATCGTATCTCCTTCGGCCAGCAGAAGCCGCGCCGCGCTGCGCGGTTTGGCCGGCCTTGTGGCGATCAGCGCCTCGGGCAGGTGAAAGTCGAAATCGGAAAGCTGCATGGTCAGTCCCTGCCCTGTTTCGGCTTTGGTTGCGGCCGATCCCCCTGACTTTTGCCCCGGAACAGGTCGCGGAACATGCCCGGCGTCAGGATCGACAGCGGATTGACCGACACATCGGGGTTCTCGGCGGTGCCCGCAAGCGTATAGTTGAAGCCGAACACCCCCTCGCCGCGCCGCGTCAGCATCGCGCCGATGCCGTTCAGCAGATAGACCGGCGAGATCACCCCCTGCATCGCCAGAACCCCGCTGCCCGATTGGTAGACGCCGGCCATCGACACCCCCAGACTGGCCCCGGTAGCCGAGCCGCGGCGCAGGTCCACCAGCTGCGGGGTCAGAAGGAAATCGCCCTCGACAGAGCTGAACACCAGCCCCTGACCGTTCAGCTGCTCCAACAGGCCAACGACGGATATCGCGTTCAAGAGTTCGGCCAGCACATTGGCATTGCGCACGCGCACGTCGCGGATGGTCAGCCTGCCGTCATAATGGCCCGCCGTTTCGCGCGGGGTCAGCGTCAGGTCCAGATCGCCGCCGCGCCCCGATGCGAAAATCCCCGCCGCCGCCACCGTGCCCCCCGCATCGCGCGAGCGCAGGCGCACCGCCGTGCCATGGCGCGAGGGAATCACGGTGCCCTGCACCTCGGGGCCGTCGTTCATCCGGGCCTTGAAATCGCCATTGAAGCCGCCGGCAAGGCCGAACACCCCGCGAAACCCGGTCAGGGCGATATCCGCGGTGACGATCAGCCGGTCCAGCGTCAGGGTCAGCGGCCCGCCCCCCGGCCCGCCCTTCGACGATCCCCGCCGGTCGGCGCCGGGGATGGTGCGAATGTCGACAGAGCCGCCAGTGACGTTGATGGCCACGGGTTTGCCCGTGCCACGCCCGACGAATTCCACCTTCGCGTCCAGCCAGCGGTCCAGCGTCACCCGGTCGAACCGCGCCACCTCAAGCCCGCCCCCTGCCCGCAAGGTCACGCGGCCAGTTGCCTTCAGCGCGGCCGCCTCCAGCTCCAGCCGGGTCACCTCGGGAACGGGCCCAAGCGTCACCTCGGCCTGCAGCCGCCCCATGGCCTCGCGCCCCTTGGTCCAGGCCACTTCGGGCAGCGTCAGCCCGATGCCCTGCAGATCAGACCGCAGCCGCAGCAGTCCCGGCGCGCCCTTTTTCAGGTCGATCTCCACCTGCGCGCGCCCCTGACCCGACACCATGCCGGAAGGCAGGCCCAGACCGAATTCCTCGGCCACCGCCTGCGACAGCACCAGATCGCCCCGGATGAAGGACAGCCCCTTCTGCTCGGCGCCAAAGCCCTGCGAGAAGGTGACGTCAAAGGGCACGTCGCCCAGTTGCCCCTTGCCCGAAATCTCCAGCCCCTCGGGGCTTGCCGTCACATCCAGCACCGGAGAGGTCACCACCCGCCCCGCCACCAGCCGGTCTGACCGGAACTCCGTCACCCGGCCCTTGACCTGATAGGACACATCCGACAGCGCCACCTTCTTTTGCAAGGGCAGGCTCAGCCGGGTTTCCACCTCGGCCAGACCTTCGCCCAGATCAACCGGGCGGTCGGCCTTGGTCATGAAATTGAACGGCGGCAGGTTCAGCAGCGACAGCGTCGCCGTCAGGCTGGATCGGGTCGACAAGCGAATATCGGCGCGGGCCGGTTTTTGCGTCACATCGGGAACCGCAAAGACCGATCCCGCCATGTCGATCTTGCCGCCTTCGGGGGCGGTCACCTGTCCCTCGGTCATCACCATCGTATAGGTCAGCCCTTCGATGGTGCTATAGCCCTTGCCACCCTCGATCGGGGGCAACGTCGCCAGAAAGCGCACATCGGCCTTGTCGAAACTGTAAGACAGATGCAGGCGCGGCTCGGTGCCCGGGGCAACACGTAGCGCCGCCCGGATGTCATGCAAGCTGCCTTCCAGAATGTTCTTGCCGATCCATTCCCGGGTCTTGGCCAACAGCTTCTTCGGCCAAAG
>JALQYS010000571.1 GCA_023254015.1 Paracoccaceae bacterium | reverse complement strand
ATCTGCTTGAAGCCGAAGATCCGGCTGTAGAAGTTGAACCACGTGTCCATGTTGCCCTTGTGGACATTGTGGGTCAGGTGGTCGAGATAGTGGAACCCAACGCCCTTGGGCTTCATCGGTTGCACAAGGTCGAAGTCGGCATAGGGGTGGCGGCCATCGCCGTATTGATCGACAAAGTAGATCAGGCTGCCGCCAATGCCGACAATCGCGGGCACCGCCAGCGTCTTGTCCGCCGCCTCGTAAGGCGCGGCCCCGGCGGCCACGGCATGGGCAAAGGCATGGGCCGCATCGACAACGCGCCATCCCATCGACGGGGCGCAAGGGCCGTGTTCGGCAACAAAGCGGGCGGCGTGGCTTTCGGGATCGTTGTTCAGGATATAGGTCACATCGCCCTGCTGCCACAATTCGATGTCGCGGCTCTGATGGCGGGCGGTCAGGGCAAAGCCCATGCGCGCGAAAAGATCGCGCAACTCCTGCGGTTCGGGATGGGCGAATTCGACGAATTCGAACCCGTCGGTGCCGGCGGGATTGGCGGATGAAATCACCGCCTTCGGTGCGGAATGTGGAAACGGACCCATGACGAAGCTCCCTGTTGCGCTGCCGCAAGAATACCGCAGGTCGGATGCGCCATTTGCGCGTATTTTCCTTGAACTCCCGCCCTCCTTGCGCGATCAGAGCGCAATATCCCAATTCAACGCGAAAAACCCGCATGCTGGATGCCACCGATTCCCGATTGCTGGCGCTGTTGCAGGTCAATGCCATGCTGACCGCCCAGGATCTGGGCGAGGCGCTGAACCTGTCACCCAGTCAGGCCGCCCGCCGCCGCCAGCGGCTGGAGGCGGAGGGCTTTGTCATCGGCTATGCCGCGCGGTTGAACCCGGCCCGCGTGGGGCTGACGGTGCAGGCCTTTGTGCAGGTGCAATTCGCCCGCCACGACCCCGAGCCAGCCCGCAGCTTTGCCACGTTGATCGCCACCCTGCCCGAGGTGATTTCGGCATGGACCTTGACCGGCGAGGCGGATTACCTGCTGCGGGTCTGGTGCGCCGACCTGCCTGCGCTGAACCGGCTGATCCATGATCGGCTCTTGCCCCACCCCGCCGTCGCCCGCGTGCAAAGCCAGATCGTGATGGATCAGCTCAAGGCCGACGCCCCCCTGCCGATCTGAGGGTATATGGAAGACTTCTTGTTGCAGGCCTCGCTTTACCTTGGCACCGCCGTTCTGGTGGTGCCTCTGGCGGTGCGCGCGGGCCTTGGCTCGGTTCTGGGTTATCTGGCGGCGGGCATCCTTCTGGGGCCGATCTTTGGCCTTGCCGGCGCCGAAACTGCCAACCTCCAGCATTTTGCCGAATTCGGCGTGGTGCTGATGCTGTTCCTGATCGGGCTGGAACTTGACCCTGTCACGCTGTGGGGCATGCGACACAAGCTCTTGGGGCTGGGGGGGGCGCAGGTGCTGCTGACGGGCCTCGCGCTGGCGGCGGGCCTTCTGGCGCTGGGAACCAGCCTGCAGGTGGCCGTGGTCGGCGGCATGTTGGGGTCTTTGTCCTCGACCGCCATCGTGCTGCAAACGCTGACCGAAAAGAACCTGATGCGGACGCCGGGGGGCCGGTCGGCCTTTTCGGTGCTACTGACGCAGGATATCGCCGTGATCCCGATGCTGGCGGTGATCCCGCTGCTGGCCCTGCCCGAAACCGTGGCGATCGACGCCAGCGTGATCGGTGTCACCAATCCCGATGTGGCCCCCGCCCATCCCGAAGGCGCGGTGGAGCCGCTGCTGACGGTGATCCAGTCGCTTCCCGGCTGGGCGGCCACGCTTCTGACGCTGTCCACGGTCGCCGCTGTCGTTCTGGCGGGCCATTACCTGTCGCGACCGATCTTCCGCTTTGTGCATGCCGCCAAACTGCCCGAGATGTCGACCTTCATCTCCTTGCTGATGGTGCTGGGCATTGCCTTTCTGATGATGCTGGTCGGCCTTTCGCCGGCGCTGGGAACCTTTGTGGCCGGGGTGGTTCTTGCCAACTCGGAGTTCCGCCATCAGCTTGAGGCCGATCTGAAGCCGTTCAAAGGCCTGTTGCTGGGCCTGTTCTTCATGACGGTGGGTGTCGGCATCAACTTTGACATGCTCGCGCGCGAGCCGCTTGTCGTGCTTAGCCTGACGCTGGCGCTCATCGTGGTCAAGGCGGTGGTGCTGTTCGGCATCGGTCGGGTGGTCAAGATGAGGGCGCAGGACCGTTGGCTTTTCGGGCTGGGTCTGGCGCAGGCGGGCGAGTTCGGCTTTCTGATCGTTTCCTTCGCCCGCTCGGAAGGGGCGCTGCCGCTGGCGGCGGGGCAGATGGCGCTGCTGGTCATCAGCCTGTCGATGCTGCTGACGCCGCTGTTATTCATCGCGCAAGAGCAGATCACCCGCCGCTTTGCCCGCCGCACCCCCGACCGCGCGCCCGACGAGATTACCGAGACCGGCCGCGTCATCGTCGCTGGGATCGGCCGGTTCGGGCAGGTGGTGAACCGGCTGGTGCGCACCTCGGGCATTCCGACGGTGGTGCTGGACAGCGACATGCAGACTATCGAAACCATGCGCCGCTTTGGCGTGAAGGGCTTTTTCGGCGATCCGTCGCGGCCCGAGCTGTTGCAGGCCGCCGGCATCACCGAGGCGCAGGTGCTCGTGGTGGCCGTCGACAACCGCGCCAATGCCACCAACATCGTGCGCTATGCCCGACAGGTGAGGCCCGACATCCACATCGTCGCCCGCGCGGTGGACCGGGTGCATGTCTATGAACTTTATCAGGCCGGCGCCAATGACACCGTGCGAGAGACCTTCGACTCCAGCGTGCGCGCCGGGCGTTATGTCTTGGAAAACATGGGTTTTTCGGAATACGAGGCCGCCAAGCTTTCTCAGGCCTACTGGCGCATCGACCGCGCGGCCATGCGCGATCTGGCCAAGCTTTGGGTGCCGGGCCAGCCGGTGCATGAAAACGCCGCCTATGTCGCCCGCGCGCGCCAACTGGATGCCGATCTGGAAACCGCGCTGATCGATGTGCTTTACGACGTGCGCCCGATGGCCGCCGAAGAGCATGGGCCCGGCGGCCATCCGCCGCCGGTGGAACCCGAGGCCGCCTAGCCTTCCGAAACGCCCGCCTCGGCAAAGGTTGCCATGCCCGAATGGCAGGCCACCGCAGCCTTGACGATGCCGATGGCCAGCGCCGCGCCCGACCCCTCGCCCAGACGCAGGCCCAAGGACAGAAGCGGCTCCTTGCCAAGCGCGGCCAGAAGCCGCCCATGCGCCCCTTCGGCCGAGAGATGCCCCGCCACGGCATGATCCAGCGCCGAAGGCGTGACGGCATGCAGCACAAGGGCCGCCGAACAGGTGATGAAGCCGTCAAGGATGACCGGAATGCGCAGCACGCGCGCACGGGCCATGGCGCCTGCCATGGCGGCAATCTCGCGCCCGCCCAGATTGGCCAGAACCTGCATCGGATCGCGCGCGGGGTGGCGGACCAGCCCTGCATCCACCGCGCGGGCCTTGCGGGCGAGCCCGGCATTGTCCACGCCCGTGCCCCGCCCGACCCACTCGGCCCCGGTTCCCCCCAGAAGGGCGGCGGCCAGCGCGGCGGCCACCGTGGTGTTGCCGATGCCCATTTCGCCCACAACCAAGAGATCGGCCTGCGGATCAACCGCATTCCAGCCCGCCTGCAGCGCCGAAACCGTCTCGGCCTCGGTCATTGCGGGGGTTTGGGTGAAGTCGCCGGTGGGGCGGTCAAGCTCCAGCGCGTGAACCGACATCCGGGCGCCAAAGGCCTTGGAAAGCTGGTTGATGGCCGCGCCGCCGCCTTGGAAATTCGCCACCATCTGTACCGTCACCTCGGCCGGAAAGGCCGAGACCCCCTGTGCACAAACGCCGTGATTTCCCGCAAAGACAATGACTTGCGGCGCCGCGATGACGGGCCGTCCGGTGCCCTGCCAGCTGGCCACCCACAGCGCAAGATCCTCAAGCCGTCCAAGGGCCCCCGGCGGCTTGGTCAACTGGCCGTTCCGGTCGGCCGCGGCCTGATGGGCGGCAGCATCGGCGGAGGGTGCCGCGCGCAGCAGGGTGGCAAAGTCGGAAAGGGTGGCAAAGCTCATGGGATTGTCCTTGATCGTCTTTTGTCCCTTGGCTAGCGGTTGGTCTTGCCCTTGGCCATACCGGAAAAGACATGCCCGCCCCCAGCCGCGACCCTCTGTCCCTGTTTGCCCGCGACATCCTGGCGGGGTTTGGCCTGTTGACCCGCGTCCCGGTGCCGTTCACCCCACCCCGCCCTCAAGGGGCCTGGGCCTGGCCGCTGGTGGGCCTTGGGATCGGTGGCGCGGCGCTGGCGCTTGGGGCGGGGCTGCAGGCGGTGGGGGTGTCGGTCGGAATTGCGGCGGCGGCGGTGATCGCCGTGCAGGTCGCGCTGACCGGCGGCCTGCATGAGGACGGGCTGTCCGATTGCGCCGACGGCTTCTGGGGCAGCCATGACCGGGCGCGGCGGCTGGAGATCATGAAGGACAGCCGGATCGGCAGCTATGGCGCGCTGGCGCTGGGGCTAGCGCTTGTGATGCGCTGGTCGGCGCTGGCGGCGCTGATCCCGGCAGGCGCCTGGGGTCTGGCGCTGACGCCGATGATCCTGTCACGGGCGGCGATGGGGCTGGTGATGGCGGCGCTGCCCAATGCCCGGGCGGGGGGGCTTTCGGCCGGGGTTGGCCGCCCGCCCTTGGCGGCTGCACTGGCCGGCGCGTGCCTTGCGCTGGGTCTGGGGCTGATCCTTGCGGGCCATGCAGCGCCGGTGCTGGCGCTGGTTGCCGGCGTCATGGTGGCGGGGCTTGCCCTTGTGGCGCGGGCCAAGATCGGCGGGCAGACCGGCGATATTCTGGGGGCCTCGCAGCAACTGGCTGAAGCCGCGGTGCTGCTGGTGGCAGCGGCCCGCGTCTGAAACGCAAAACGGCGGCCCGATGGACCGCCGTTTGCAGGATTTCGCGCGGATCAGGCGGCGCGGGTGACCAGAACTTCGTCAACCTTCTTGGCGGCACCCGCCTCGTCCAGCGAGGACACAGCAGCCACTTCGCGGGTCAGACGTTCCAGCGCCGCTTCGTAAAGCTGACGCTCGGAATAGGACTGCTCGCGCTGGTCATCGCTGCGGTGCAGGTCGCGCACCACTTCGGCAATCGCCATCAGATCGCCCGAGTTGATCTTCTGCTCATATTCCTGCGCGCGGCGCGACCACATGGCGCGCTGCGGAACTGCTCGCGACTCATGCTGGGGAGGCGCCAGATGTGCAGCTGCGCATCCGCAAGGGCATCCCCGTCGCGGGCGGCATGGCCGGTGGCAGTGCCGATGCAGCGGGCGCTCTTGACGCATGCGACTCG
>JALQYS010000483.1 GCA_023254015.1 Paracoccaceae bacterium | reverse complement strand
GGGACTTTCTCGTCCGCCAGTTGACCCAGCTTGCGAATGCGATCCGCGCACATCTGGGTGAATTCGGTTTGGTCGTGCCGAAAGGCGTCCATAACATGAACCGCCTCGTCGCCGAAGCGGAGGCCGCGGATCTGCCGCCCGAGGCGCGCATGCCACTTGATCTGCTGGTCGGGCAATTCACCGACACGAAGGTGCGCATCGATACCATCACCGCCGATCTGCGCCGCGCTGCTGAGGAGGATGAGACTGCACGGCGGCTGCAAACGATGCCCGGCATTGGCCCGATCACGGCCAGCGTTCTGGTCGCCACGCTGCCGGATGTGTCGGTCTTCCGTTCGGCACACGACCTGTCGGCCTGGTTGGGCCTGACGCCCAAACCGCATTCGAGCGGAGGAAAGGAGCGATTGGGTGCGATCTCCAAAATGGGCAACCGCTATATCCGGCGGCGGCTCTACCTTGGCGCCATGGGGGTGATTTACACCCGCAAACGCGCCGATCCGGGCGAGGACTGGCTGGGACGCATGCTGGGTAAAAAGCCGCTCAAGGTCGTGGCCATTGCGCTGGCCAACCGCATGGCGCGACGGATCTGGGCCATGCTGCGAACGGGCGAAGTATGGCGGGCGGCGTGAGGGCGATGAATTCCGGGCCGCGAGCGGCCTGATCGAAATGGTGAGGACAAAGTGAGATGATGGCAAACTGAAGGACACAAGGCAGGGACACCCCGTTCGAACCGGAGCGTCAAGAGCGCGTGCCATTGATAGGGACCGCGACCAGCTCGTTCGAACCGATGGCACGTCGCCGGTCGCCCTCACGCGGACGTTCATCAAGGCGCGCGGGCCAACCGCAATCGAGACGCCGAATACATGGCCGCACCCGACCAGTTACCGAAGATCACAGACCCCCTTGCCACGCGGGAGCCATCCATACATGGTTCGAGCCCGATGGCAAATGGCGTGCGGTATGGCTACCGCGGCGAGGACGTTGTTGCGACGCTCGACCGGGTGTGCCGAACGGCGGGCTACCCGAAGACGATCCGTGTTGAACAGGGTAGCGAGTTCGTCTCGCGCGACATGGATCTCTGGGCCTGCCAGCGCGGCGGCGTGCTCGACTTCTCGCGGCCCGGCAAACCGACGGACAATGCCTTAACCAGCACTGGTTCCTGACCCTTGCGCAGATGCGACAAAAAGTTGGAGGCTTGGCACAGATACTCCAACGAGGAACGGGCACACGGCGCGATCGGCAACAAGGTCCCGGTCATGCTGACGAAATCAGGGGGCGTCACCAGCCCGTCACCCTGAGCGAAGCCGGAAAACTCTGCCTTCGGGCGGTCCGACGTTGGGGGCGGATCACAACCCCAAGGACTCTCGTTATGAACCAGGGACGAACGGGGGGCAGGTCACCGGGACTGAATGGCTAACGCAAATCTACCAAGTCCGGGCGTCAGACCGTGGCCGGGGCCACGATCCACAAGGCTTCGCAGGTCTGCGCACTCTCATTCCAATAGCGCACCATCGCTGTCGCCGGGAAGGCAAAGCTGTCACCTTCACGGATTGTCATCCGGTGGCCGTCCACCTCAAGTTCCATGGTTCCGACAAGCACGATGCCGCATTTGCCGCCTTCGGCATTGGAATAAGGCTCGCCGGAATCTGCACCCGGCTGCATCACAAAGCGCAGCATCTGGATCTTGGGCTGGGTATCAGGTGTCAAGATCTGCTTGAACAAATTGCCTTCATTATAGGCGATCTCACGACGGGACGACGCGCGGACGACATATTCCGCATCATTGTCATGCTGAGCTTCTCCCCCCTCGAACAACCATTTCACCGGCATCTCAAGCGCGTCACATATTGCACGCATCGACTTGATCGAAGGAGAGGTAAGTCCGCGCTCGACTTGGCTGAGCATGCCGACCGACAGACCCGAGCCATTCGCAACATCCTTGAGAGACATGCCACGCATCTTGCGCCGCAGCCGCAGCCGCTCGCCGATCCGCTTCCGGTCTTCCCCGTGAAAACTATCCATCGCGCAAACCCAATTTCTTTCACCGATCGCCGCGCCATATCAGCGTTGAAAAGACGTGGCTCCACCGCGCAGGCAGGCCGTCGCGTCGGTTCTGCCCGAGTTGCAGATGACACCTTGGCGCCCACCGCCGCCACATTCGCCCGTTCAAGCCCTGAGTCGCCCGAGACCCGTTCCCCCGTTTCGCGTAAGGTTACGCCCCATATCGCCTAATATCACCCAAGCTCATATTTTCCATACAAAAAAAAATCTAACTAAACATATTTACAAAAAATTTTACTGTGACTAGCGTAAACCTTGGAAGAACTGCAGTGGGAAGAGGAGCCCGGTGCCGTTCCCTCCAACAAACGAAGAAGTCGGAACTCGGTGCCACGCGCCTTGATCCGCCTCCGGCGCTGGCAACAACAACGGGAGGAGCTAACATGAAATATACTGCAATCACGGCAACTTGCATCGCGACGCTCGCGATGGCCTCTGCCGCCTATGCGCGCGATTTCACGATCGCGGCATGGGGTGGCAACTATCAGGACGCACAGCGCGCCGCCTATTTCACGGATTTCGCGGCATCCAAGGGCCTGAAGCTGGTTGAAACCACCTATCTGGGCGGCTTGGCCGAACTCAAGACCATGTCGGACACCGGCGATGTGATCTGGGATCTGATCATGATGGGCGGCAGCGATGCGCAGCTTGCCTGTGACGAAGGGCTTCTGGAAGAAATCAACTGGGATACCCTGCCCCATGCCGACGAACTGATCCCGGCCGCCCGCAAGGACTGCTCGGTCGGCAGCGTCATCATCGGCAATGGCATGGGCTATAACACCGAGGCCTTCCCCGAGCCGCCAAACAGCTGGGCGGATTTCTTCGATCTGGAGAAATTCCCGGGCAAGCGCGGGATCAGAAACGCACCGGCCATGAACCTGGAGCGCGCGCTGATTGCCGACGGCGTTCCGCTGGATAAAGTCTACGAAGTTCTGAGCACGCCCGAAGGTGTGGATCGCGCCTTTGCAAAGCTGGACACGATCAAGAGCGAAATGCAATTCTGGGATGCAGGCTCGCAGCCCGTTGAATGGCTTTTGGCGGGCAACGTGGCGCTGAGCACCGGCTACAATGGCCGCTTCATCAGCGCCAAGAAGGACGGCAAGCCGCTCGAATACGTCTGGAACGAGCATATCTACAACATCGACGTCTGGGCTGTTCCGAAGGACTCGCCGTTCAAGGCCGAAGCGATGGAATTCTTCGCGATCGCCAATGACGCCGCTGCCCAAGCGAAATTCTCGGCGCTGATGCCCTATGGCCCGACGAATTCGAAAGCACCCGACCTGATCGCACCCGAAGCGGCTGCGAACCTGCCGGCGGGTGCCAACAACGCCAATGCCTTGTCCTTCTCGGACGAGTTCTGGATCGAAAACAACGACGCTCTCACGGAACGCTGGGCAAACTGGGTCATCCAGTAAGCCATGACCGATTGAAACGTTCCTGAACGGCTCCGGCCAACGCACAACCGCGCGTGGCCGGAGCAACCAACCGCAGGTATAATATGTCGAACGCGCAGTCCCAGCCCCATGGGAGTCGGTTCGCAGCCTTTATGCTGCTGCTGATCCCCACCGCCATCTTCCTTCTGGTTTTCGTGGCCCCGATCGGCTCGATGATCTCGCTCAGCCTTGAAAACACCGCGCTCGGCACCCGTTTCGTCGGGTTCAACGCCACAGATCCGGATGACCCGGACGCCCGCGCTGCCGCCATCCTCGCCGATCTGGGCGTGCTGGATCAAAAGCAGCTGGGCGAAGTTTCGCGGATGCTGAACCAGGAGAAATCCGGCTTTCGGTCGCTGATCCTCAACACGGGCAAAAAGGCCGACACCATTGAGCCGACGATGGCGGGTCTGGCGGCCTTTGATGCACGCTGGGGCGAGCCCGAATACTGGGACATCATCAGCAAGAATGCGGGCGCAATCACCTGGCGGCATTATCAAAAGGCATCCGGGCTGAAATACGACGCCGAGGGCAATCTGAGGATTGCCGAGGGTGACGACATTTACATGCGCGTCATGGGGCGCACCCTGATGATCACGCTGCAGGTGACACTGATCACCTTGCTGGTTGGCTATCCTTTGGCCTTTGCCGTCGCCAATGGCACCCGCCGCACCGCCTCGATCGTTCTGAACATCGTGATGATCAGCTTCTGGACCTCGGTTCTGGTGCGGACCACGGCCTGGGTCGTGCTGCTGCAAACACATGGCCTGATCAACAATTCGCTGATCTGGCTGGGCGTGCTGTCCGAGCCGATCCAGTTGATTTTCAACCGCCTCGGCGCGCTGGTGGCAATGACGCACGTGCTGCTGCCCTTTGCCATCCTGCCGATGATTAACGTCATGCGCACCATTCCGAAATCGCAATCGGATGCCTCGCGCAGCCTTGGCGCCGGTCCGATCGAAACCTTCCTGCGGGTCTATTTCCCGCAAAGCCTGCGCGGTGTCGCGGTCGGGGGCGGCACGGTCTTTATCCTGTCCCTGGGCTTCTACATCACCCCTGCCCTGACCGGGGGTCCGAATGACCAGATGCTGGCGTTCTTCATCGCCGATTTCGTCAACCGGACCCTGAACTGGGGCATGGCGGCGGCACTCTCGGTTCTGTTGCTGGCCACTGTCGTCGTGCTGATGTGCCTTGGTAAACTCATGCAACGCCTGACCGCCAAACGAGAAAGGACGCTCTGATGTCACGTTTCATCTATTGGACCAGCGTCGTCCTGTGTTCCGGCTTTCTGATCCTGCCGCTGTTGATGGTCTGGCCGCTGGCCTTCAATCCTTCGTCCTTCCTGACCTATCCGATGGAAGGCTTCACCTTCGACTGGTTCGTCAAGGTGATGACAGAGCCGGGCTGGACCCGTCCGATGTGGAACAGCCTCAAGGTCGCCTGTGGCGTCACGGTGCTGTCCTTGATTATCGGCGGTCTGGCGGCGATGGGGGTGATGATGACCCGGCGCGGCACGCAGATCGTGCTCAGCGCGCTGTTCGTCTCGCCGCTGGTGGTGCCCTCGGTGGTGGTGGCTGTGGCCTTCGCCTATGCCTTTGGCCGCGTCGGGCTCGGCGGGGGCTACTTCTCGCTGGTGCTCGCCCATTCCATCGTGGCGACACCCCTGGTCTTTCTGTCGATCATCACCTCGCTGCGCGGTCTTGATCCCAATCTTGACCTTGCTGGCGCCTCGATGGGGGCCTCGCGCCGCTATCGCTTTTTCACCATCACCCTGCCGCTGACCGCGCCAGGCTTTGCTGCGGGTGCCGTGTTCGCCTTCATCACCTCGTTCGACGAGGTGGTTCTGGCACTGTTCCTCGCGGACCCCGGTTCCATGACCCTGCCAATCGCCCTCTTTGCCGGGCTGCGCGACAGGCTGGAGCCGACAATCGTTGTGGTGGCAGTTCTGCTTTCACTGGTCAGCATGCTGTTCCTGATGCTGCTGAGCTACCTGCAAAAGCGCAACGCTGCACCGCGTTCGTGATCAGATCTTGTCAGGAATAACCCTATGACTTCGCTTGAAATCAAACAGATCGACAAACACTATGGTGCCGTGCAGGCGCTTCACGACGTCTCGCTCTCGATCAAGAAGGGCGAGTTCGTCACCCTGCTCGGGCCTTCGGGATCCGGCAAGACCACGCTTTTGAAAATCCTGGCAGGGTTCGAGCCGGTGACCTCGGGCACCGTCACCATGGATGGCCGCGACATCACCGCCCTTTCGCCGGAAAAGCGCAACTTCGGCCTTGTGTTCCAAGGCTATGCGCTGTTCCCGCACATGAGCGTCTATGACAATATCGCCTATCCCTTGCGGGTGCGACGTCAGTCCAAGTCCCAGATCGACGAGCGGGTGCGTAGCCTGCTGGAACTGGTGCAACTGCGCCCCTATGCCAATCGCCGTCCTCAAGAACTGTCGGGCGGGCAGCAACAACGCGTCGCCCTTGCCCGCGCGCTGGTCTTCAAACCTGACGTCCTGCTGCTGGACGAACCGATGTCGGCGCTGGACAAAAAGCTGCGCCATGATCTGCAAGAAGAACTGCGCGACATTCACAAAACCCTTGGCACGACCTTCATCAACGTCACCCATGACCAGGAAGAAGCGATGCACATGTCGGATCGGATCGCGATCATGGATCACGGCCGCATCCAGCAATATGACACCGCGCATACGCTGTACCGGCATCCAGCCTCACGCTTTGTGGCTGAGTTCGTTGGAAAGTCCAACGTTTTCAAAGGAGAGATCCGTGGCTCTGGTCCTGACGCCACCTTCCACAGCGCCAACTTCGACATGCCAGTCGGTGATGTGAACGAGACAAGCAGCACCATGATGATCCGTCCCGAGGACGCCGAGATTACCACCGCCCCGCCGCTTGACGGGCGCGTTACCCTGCCCGCCAAAGTGGTCAGTTCGACCTATTCCGGCGACCGCGCGCTTTACACCCTGACGCTGAAGGACGGCGGGCCGTTCATCGCTTATGGCGCCGCGCGGTCGGGCGTCCATCCCGATGGCGCCGAGATATTCGTCAGCTTCGCTGCAAAAGACACAATCGCCCTGGCTTGAGACCTGAGAAAGAACACAGACAATGTCGAATTTGAAATCCTACCGCCCGTCGGAAGACACCGTGCCGGAACGGGCCCAGCCCACCCCCGACCGCCTGATCGAAGGCAATCCGCAATTCAGCACTTGGCCCTGCAGCGAGGTGGGCGGTGTTCATACCGGCATCTGGGCTGCCACGCCGGGATCGCATCGGGTTGAACGCGATGGGTCGATGCTCGAGCAATTCTACGTTGTCGAGGGCGAGATCGAACTGATCGAAGACGGTCTGCCGCCACAGCGCTTTTCGGCAGGCGATGTCGTTGTCATCGAGCCGCATTTCCGCGGGGTCTGGAGGACCATCAGCACCGTGAAAAAGGTCTATTTCAGCACCGCGGTCTAATTCGTCAGGCCCGGTCGCCGACGCTCCATGTCGAACAACGGAGACAGACATGAAAACAACACCCTTCTGGTGGGAAGAAGCAGCCCCCGAACATGGCGAGCGCGCCTTTGATCAGACCCGCTGCGATGCGCTAATTGTCGGTTCGGGCTATGCCGGGATCAACGCCGCGATCACCATGGCAGAGGCCGGCGTGAAGGATATCTTCGTCGTCGACTTCCAGCGCATTGGCGAAGGTGCAAGCACCCGCAGCGGGGGGCAGATCGGACGCAACAGCCCGAAGTTCAGCCTCGCCGAGGGCACCCGTCGATTTGGCGAAAAGCGTGCGCGTGAGATCTTTGAAGACTATGATCGTTCGCTTGGCTTCATGCTGGATCGCGCCAAGACCTTGACGGATGATTTCGAACTGAACCTCTCGGGTGGCCTTATCGGCGCGCATAGCCGCAAGGATTATCAAAACCTTGCCGCCGCCTATGACTCCATGTCGCCCGAGCGCAAGGCGAAGAACCAGATGATCCCCGAGGATCAGGTGCACCGCTATCTCAAGACCGATATCTATCGCGGGCTGATGCTGCGCCACGAGGGCGGCTCGGTGCATCCGGCAAAGTATTTCCGGGCGTTGCTCAATCGCGCCCGCGCGCTTGGCGTGCGGACCTTCAGCGGCTTCCGCTATACCGGCGTGACCGACAAGGCCGGAAAGAAGCTTGCGACACTGCAAGATGTGACCAGCGGCAAAACCGTGACCATTACCGCCGACAAGGTGCTGGTCGCCGCCAATGGTTATGTCACCAAGGACGTGCCGTGGCTGCGCAAGCGCACGATCCCGGTGCAAAGCTACATGATCGCGACCGAACAGTTGCCGCAAGAGCAGCTTGAAGAGCTGATCCCGCACAAGCGCACCGTCGGCGACACCAAGCACGTGCTCTACTATTTCCGCCGCTCGCCCGATGGGTCGCGCATCCTGTTCGGGGGACGGGCCCGCTTTCGCACCTCGACCGCCGAGCAAGGCGCCGTCGGTCTGCGCCAGTTCCTGCTGCACACCTTCCCCTCGCTGGACAAGGTGAAGCTGACACATGCCTGGCTTGGCAATGTCTGCTTTGCCTATGACTTCTGCTCGCATGTGGGCCAAATGCCGGATGGCACCTATTACATCTCGTGCTGCAACGGCGGCGGGGTCAGCATGATGACCTACCTTGGCCATCGCTGCGCCGAGATGATGATGGGCACGCCCGGCCATGACCGCGGTATCGTGAATTCGAACTTCCCGCGGCTTTACTTCTACGACGGAAATCCGTGGTTCCTGCCTGCCGTGGGCACCTATTACCGCTTCCTCGACAAAGCCGCGCGCTGGCGCGAGTAGTCGCAGGCCATAAGGCTTACAAGAATGGCTCAAATTGCCGCTAACCCGGCAGCAAGCTCACGCGCGCTGACGGGTGTGATTCTGATGTGCACCGCCATGCTGGTGGTGCCATTGGTCGATGTTGCCGCAAAGACGTTGGGGGATAAGGGATTTTCCCCCTATCAGATCGTGTTCCTGCGCATGTTGGTCGGGACCGTCCTGCTGATCCCGCTTCTTTTGCGCTATGAACGCGGGGTGATGCGTCATGCGGCGCGACACCCGCGGTCGGTCTTCATGATCGGATCGTCGATCTGCATTGCCTCGGTCTGCTTCTTCATGGCCCTGCGCTATATGTCGATTGCGGATGCGGTCGCGATCAGCTTCGTGCAGCCGTTCTTTGTGACGATCTTGTCCAAGCTGTTCCTGAAAGAGCATGTCAACACCGCGCGCTGGATCGCGCTTGTGATCGGCTTTCTCGCGACCCTGATGATCATCCGCCCGGGATCCAGCAGCTTTGAGCCCGCCAGCATTTTCGCCCTGGGGGCCGGATTCTTTTCCGCGCTCTATGCCATTTCGCTGCGCCGGGGCATTCCCGGCGCCTCGGGGTTGGCGATCACCTTTTTTACCCATATCGTCTCGCTTATCCTGATTACCCCCATCGCGGCCATCTACTGGATTCCCGTTCTGGGCGAGCACTGGCTGCTGGCCATCGGCATGGCCATGATCGGAATCAGCGTCCAATACATGATCGTCAAAGCCTACGAGTTTGGCGAAGCCTCGCTCATAGCGCCGTTGTCCTACACCGAGATGATCGGCTCGGTCGTTGCAAGCTGGTGGTTCTTTAGCCAGGTGCCCGACGCCATCACCATGATTGGCGTCTGCATTCTGGTCGGCTGCGCGATCTTCACGTCCTATCAAACGAAAAAACCATAACTTTCAAACACCTGAGGAGGACTCTGATGAAATTTCTTGTCGCAGGTGCCGGACTTGCCGGTTTGAATGCCGCGTGGGGGCTGCAGAAAAAAGGGCATGAAGTCATCGTGCTCGAAGCAAACAGCCGCGTCGGAGGGCGGTGCTGGTCGGAAAAGCTGCCGAATGGTGCCGTGATTGAACATGGCGGCGAATTCATCAGCGTCCACGACCATACCATCCGTGGAATTTGCGCCGAGTTTGGCCTGCCCATCGTCGCTCTGGGGATTCCTTTCGATCGTCGTCATCAGGTTGACGGCAGCTTCCCGTCCTCGGACGATCTGACCAAAACCATGGCGAAGATGAGCGATGCAGCCGCGCGTTTGGCGGCCAAGAACGGCTATGCCATCTCGTTGCGGGAAGTGGCGCGCGAGGCCTTTGGTCCGGAGTATGAAAGCCTGCCCTACTGCCAAAAGCTGTTTGCGACCACGACCTGTGATCCCGATCTGATCAACGGCTATGCGGTTGCGGCCAAGATGCAGCGGGAAGGCTTTGAATACGTTGAACATCGCGGCCGCGTCATGGCCGGGAATGATGCCGTGGCCAAAGAAATTGCGCGGCGTCTGGGCGACAGCGTCCGCCTCAACAGCCCGGTGGTGCGCGTGACCCAGACCAAGACCGGGGTCGAGATGGAAACCGCAGGCGGCGAGATCTTCAAGGCCGACCGCGCGGTGATCGCCGTGCCGTTGCCGATCCTGCAAAAGCTGATCGACACGCTGGATCTGCCCGCCGATATGGTCAAAGCCATCAAGGGTCGTCAGATGGGTGCTGCTGTAAAGCTGAATATCGCGGTGTCGGGCGATGCTCCGCCGCGTGGCGTGCAGGCCCCGAATGCACCATGGTGGTCGTGGAGCACCGCAGACAATGGCGGCGACAGGCAGCGCGGCGCGTTGACGGCCTACGCTGGCGGAAAGAAAACCATGGCCACGCTGGGTCTGGAAAATGGCGCGCAGGCTTGGCTCGAACAGGTGCGCGCCTACCGCACCGATGTCACGGTCAGCGATGATTACATCCTGACCAACTGGGCCGAGCAGCCTTACACCAAAGGCGCCTATTCAATGCCGGGCCTCGATTGGCAGCCGGAACTGGATGGCGCGTTCAACCACGCGGCCGGCAATATCGCCTTTGCCGGTGAGCATACCCATTTCGCCTCGCTGAATGGCGCGTTGGAATCGGGTGCGCGGGCCGCGAAACTACTGACACTGATCTAACCGTCCCCGATTCAGGGCTTTTGCCGCATCCGCCTCGTGTGGATGCGGTTCTTGCTTCAACGTGCCGTGCCGGCTGATCCCATTTGCCGTGCTGTGACCCCCAATGCTCACCCAGCTGAGGCCAGAGTTGGCGGTTGAAGCAGGCCTGATCGGGGGTTTTACCGTTAAGGGATGGATGCGGGCGGCGGGTGTTGTAGAAGGTCAGATATCGGCCGATCCCGGACCGGGCCTCGGACACGCTGGCACAGGCCTGCAGGTAGACCTCTTCGTATTTGGTGGTCCGCCACAAACGCTCGACGAAGACATTCGTCCCGCCACGCGCCCTTGCCGTCACGTGCCAGCGCCCCCTGCACAGCTTCTATGCAGAAATCAGCCTCCAGCATGATCGACACGCACCATGCCAGAACGCGCCGGGTGAACCCGTCCAGCACTGCGGCGAAGTAGATGGGGTCTGATGCCGGAGAGTGCAGAATGGTACGCTAAGGTGGCGCGCTACCTTTTTGGCCACCTGTATTCGCCGGTCAGAAGGATATGAGCCCATCCGAGCGGTGAGATGTGCGCCAACAGTTCGGCCGGACAGTCCAATCCATCATGTTCTCGCTGCGTGACGGCATGACCGAGATGCTTTGTGTTCCAGTAGATGATGATGGCGGTCAACAGATTCAGCCCGGGTATTGTCGCAAAGTTTTCACGAGGCTGACCCCGCCACGCATCCGGATCGCCGGACGTCCTGCGACGACCTCTCGCCGCACGCTACCTGACGAGATCCCACCCATGACGCGGTCGGAGATCAGAACCCAGCCCGACCCCGTGACGGCCAGCTTGTCAGATGAAAGATCATCGATGATGCCCAGCATGTTCGACACGCTTCCCTCCTGTCGTTTCAGGCCTGATGTATTTATCAGGTGTTCGAGCGCAAGCCTTTGACAGAGCTTCTGTGGTAGTGCCCCTTCGCAGTGACGCCGTCCGGTTCTCAGCCGTCGTGGGATGCGAAAAGCGCTTCTGCGAGAATTGTCGCATTCATGCGCCACTGCGGCCAATCTCGCCGCAGCGCGGGAGCTGGGCCTGAATATCTCGGCGATCAGCGATGCGGCCGTTTCGGAGGCGGACACGATAGCCGAGCGCCGCGCCCGGATCGAGACCCACGGGACACCGCTTGACGATCTCCAGGTTCTCAAGGGCGACAGATGGCGCAATTCCAGGTCTACCGGGTTCCGGGCGGGCGGCTGGTGCTTGACCTTCAGACGGACCTGATCGGCACACCCGGCCCAGAGCGGACGGACGAAGCAATGGCTGCCCGTTCCAGTCGGCCCGGCGGCGAGAGGTGTTCTCGGATCACCACCTGCGACAGTGGTTTCGTTCTTCTTTGTGCCGGGCCTTTGGAATGGATTGGCGGGGCACTTCTGCTATGAATAACGAGCAAACAGGTCGTCTTTAAGGCGCATCCCGCCAGACACCAATAGGAACACAGTCATGTCGAAATCTTCCTTCCTTCAAATCAGCCGCCGCAGCTTTGCCATCGCGACCATCGCACTTGTCGGGGGCATCGTTGCGGGCCTTCCCTCGGGTGTTCTTGCCGAAACGCCCGATACCTCTCACTGGGTGATCGACGCCGCCAAGGCGCGGGAACTTCTGGCGGGGGGCGCGGTGCTGCTGGACACGCGCGGGCAGGACCTGAAGGACGAGCGTCCGGTGGCGGGCGCGGTGCCGGTGGTCTGGCAGGATTTCACCAATGCCGACCTGCCGAACAAGGGGCAGCTTCTGGCGGATGATGCGGTCCTGACCGAAAAGCTGCGCGCCCTTGGCATCTCGACCGCGGTGCCGGTCGTGGCCATCGCGGACAGCGCGAAGGGCTGGGGCGAGGACGGTCGCATCGTCTGGACCCTGCGGACGCTGGGGCATGAGAACACCTTCCTCGTCGATGGCGGGGTGGAGGCACTGCTGGCCGAGGGCGATCTGGCGCTGAAGCCGGTTGCGGTGCCGGGGGATTTCACTGTCGCGCGGACGGATGCCTATGAGGTGAAGAAGGAAGAGCTGGTCACCTTGATCGACAATCCGGATGTGGTGATCCTTGATACCCGGGAACCGCGCGAATATGCCGGCGAGACGCCTTATGGCGAGAGCCGGGGCGGCCACATTCCCGGCGCGCGGCACATCTTTTACAAGGATCTTGTCGGGCCGGATGGCAAGATCGTCGAGGGCGATGCGCTGAAGGCGCGGCTGGCAGAGCTTGGTGTGGGCGAGGATACGCAGGTCGTGTCCTACTGCACGGGCGGCATCCGGTCGGGCTTCGTCACGGCCGTGTTGAACGATCTGGGCGTCAAGGCGCGGAACTATCCGGGGTCGATGTGGGAATGGTCGGCGCAGGATGCCGAAGCCTATCCGCTGGTGACGAACTGACCTTTGCCGCGGCGGTCGGGGAAACCTGACCGCCGCCCCTTTGCGGCGCGGTCGGCCCGCGCCTTGGCGGACAAGATGACATACAGACCTTCCCGCACCGCCGTTCTGGCGGTGTTCCTGGCCCTTGGCTTGCCAGTGGCGGCTTGGCTCATGTTCCCCGATCTGCGGGAGGCGGCGCAGAGGACGGTCGGCATCCTGACGACGGCGGATATCGACGCGGCCATTGCCGCCCTGATCGACTATCTGCGGTCCTTCGGCATCTGGGCACCGGTGGTGTCGGCTGCCTTGATGATCCTGCAATCGGTGGCGGCCCCGATCCCGGCCTTCCTGCTCACCTTCGCGAATGGGATGATCTTCGGCTGGTTCTGGGGCGCGGCCTTGTCATGGGCCAGTGCGATGGCGGGGGCGGCGCTCTGCTTCTGGCTGGCGCGGGTTCTGGGGCGTCCGGCGGTCGAGCGGTTGGCAGGCGGAAGCGCCATGCTTGCGACGACCGACCGGTTTTTCGAGCGGTTCGGGACGCATTCCATCCTTGTCGCGCGGCTGCTGCCTTTCGTCAGTTTCGATGTGGTCAGCTATGCGGCGGGGCTGACGCCGATGCGGTTTTCGCGCTTCCTGATCGCCACCGGGGTTGGGCAGTTGCCCGCGACGCTGCTTTATTCCTGGCTTGGGCAAAGCGTGTCGGGCGGGTTGCGGGCGGTGTTCTGGGGCTTTTCCATCGCGGCGGCGCTGGCCGTGCTGTCGGTTGCCATCGCCCCGCGTCTGCGGCGGCGCTTTGCGGCGGAGGCGGGGGAATGAGCGGGCGCCGGCAAATCGCATTGAAGGCGGCCGGGAGTGCAGGTCTGTTGGCGGCGCTGGCATGGGTCGTGGACCTTGGCGGCGTGCCAGAGCGGATGGCGGCGCTGTCGCCAAAGGGCCTTGCGATGGCAGGCGCGGCGGTGGTTGCCGCGATCGCGGTGTCGGTCCTGAAGTGGGGGGTGATCCTTGCCCGTCGCGGGCATCCCCTGCCCGCGCTGCGACTGACGCGGCATTACCTTGTCGGGCTGTTCTTCAACAACCTGCTGCCCGGCACCGTGGGCGGTGATGCCGTCCGGGCCTGGGCCACGACCCGCGACACGGGCGAAGTGCCAGAAGCCGTGGGGTCCGTCGTGACCGAGCGGCTGATCGCCGGTGCTGGGCTGGGGCTGACAGCGGCGATCGGGCTGGTGTTCCTGCCCGATCCAGAGCGCTTTGCCCTGCCGGTCGCGTCTTTCCTTGGCATCAATCTTGGTCTGATCGGGGTGATGCTTTTGCCGCGTTTGGCGGACGGGGCCGTGCGGGCGGTTCTGCCCGCCGGATGGGCGGCGGGCACGTCCGGAACACTGCGGGCGATCCGGGCGGGGCTTTCGGATCTGCGCATCCTCGGGCCGGTTCTGGCGCTTTCGGTCTTGTTCCAGTGCCTTGTTGCGGCGGTGAATGCCGCGCTCTTCTGGGCGCTTGGTGTTCCGGTGGGGCTGGGGGCCTGCCTGATCTTCACGCCAATGATTTTTGCCCTGACGATGCTGCCCCTGTCTCTGTCGGGCTTCGGCCTGCGAGAGGCGGCCTATGCCTATTTCTTCGCCTTCGCCGGCGTGCCGATGGCGGATGCGGTGGCGGTGTCGCTTGCCTTCTTCGCCCTGGTCGCGCTGATCAGCCTGCCGGGTGCGCCGCTGTTCCTTCTGTCAAATCGCCCCGCACACAT
The DNA here is from genome assembly GCA_023254015.1 of Paracoccaceae bacterium. GTDB lineage: Bacteria > Pseudomonadota > Alphaproteobacteria > Rhodobacterales > Rhodobacteraceae > Tabrizicola_A. The sequence continues at coordinate 5,534 of JALQYS010000483.1, read as the reverse complement.
CGGTGCACCTGACTTCAAACCCGAGGTCCAGCCATGATCGCCGTCCTAAATCGGACGAGAGAAACATGGAAACGCGCGGTCAACATCGCGACCGGCGTCCGCGATGTCGGGCCCGAGGCGCGGGAGGCGATGGGTCAGGCAGAGGCGGCAATCCCGAACCGGGGAACGCTATTTGCCGCCCCAGCCATTGATGACGGCTGACTCTTCGTCAGGTTGCGGCGGGCCTCGATACAGGTCATCCTCCTCATGCGCTGCCCCGGGGTAGCGTGATCGGGTCGTCAGGAGGTTCCAATTGATCACATCCGCACCGTTTCAGGTCGCCACCCGTTACCTTTTCTTCACGGGCAAAGGCGGGGTGGGGAAGACCTCGCTCAGTTGCGCGGTGGCGCTGTCTCTTGCTGATGATGGAAAGCGGGTGCTGTTGGTCAGCACGGATCCAGCCTCGAACCTTGACGAAATGCTTGGGGTGGCGCTGTCGGATCAGCCAATGCCCGTGCCGGATGCGCCGGGCCTTTTTGCGATGAACATCGACCCCGACAAGGCGGCGGAGGATTACCGTCTCCGTGTCCTTGACCAGATGGGGCCAGAGGCGACCAATGAGGACCGCGCCACTGTGCGCGAACAGCTTTCCGGGGCCTGCACCATCGAGATCGCGGCCTTTGACGAGTTCGTCGGCCTACTGGCGGGGGATGCCGCAGGTTTCGATCATGTGATCTTCGACACCGCGCCCACGGGGCATACGCTGCGCCTGCTGAGCCTGCCGCGTGCCTGGACGGGTTTCCTGAAGGGCAATGATCGCGGTGCCTCCTGCCTTGGGCCGCACTCCGGGCTGAAAATGCAGGAAGAGCGGTTCAAGATCGCACTGGCCACCCTGTCTGATCCGGCGCAGACGTCGATTGTTCTGGTTACCCGGGCCGATCGCGGGGCCGTGCGCGAAGCGGCGAGGACGTCAGGCGAATTGCGCGTCTTGGGTCTGGGCAACCAGCGGCTGGTGATCAACGGGGTCTTCCATGCCTCGGGTCAGGGTGATGCGGTCGCGGACGGGCTGGCCCGCGACCATGCGGCGGTGATCGCGGGGCTGCCAGAAAATCTTGCCGCCTTGCCAAGGGACGAGGTGGCGCTGCGGTCCTTCGACATGGTGGGTCTGCCTGCTTTGCGCGCGCTGTTTCGTGATGAGGTGCCAGTGGCAGCGGCGGTCGTGACTGCGGGGATCGAAGGTGCGGGTCTCGACGCGATGGTGGACGAACTGGCGCAGGCCGGGCGCGGCCTGATCATGGTGATGGGCAAGGGCGGCGTCGGCAAGACCACCGTTGCCGCTGCCGTGGCGGTCGGTCTGGTGAAACGCGGCCACAAGGTGCATCTGACCACGACCGACCCCGCGGCGCATGTGTCGTTGGTGGTTGATGGCAATCTCGACGGGCTGACCGTGGACCGGATCGACCCCGTGACCGAGACGGCGCGCTATGTCGAGAAGGTGTTGGCCACCAAAGGCCGTGATCTGGACGAAGCCGACCGCGCGCTGATGCGCGAAGACCTCGCCTCACCCTGCACCGAGGAGGTGGCGGTGTTCCACGCCTTTTCGCGTATCGTGGCCGAGGCGCGCGTGGCGTTTGTCGTCATGGACACCGCGCCGACGGGCCATACCCTGCTCCTGCTGGATGCGACGGGGGCCTATCACCGGCAGATGACGCAGGACATCGGGCAGGTGCAGGGGCGGATCGTGACGCCGCTGATGCGCCTGCAGGACCCTGACTACACCAAGGTCATCCTTGTGGCCCTGCCCGAGACAACGCCGGTCTCCGAGGCTGCAAGCCTGCAGGACGACCTGCGGCGGGCCAAGATCGAGCCTTGGGGCTGGGTGGTGAACCGGTCGCTGGCGCGGACAGGAACGACCGATCCCCTGCTTCAGCGCCGGATCATGGGCGAGGCGACCCAGATCGCGCGGATCCGGGACGGGCTGGCGCGGCGGATGTATCTCTTGCCCTTCCTGGCCGAACCGCCGGTCGGGGTGCCGGCGCTTCTGTCGCTGACCTGAGGGCTGCCGGGCGGGGGTGAACGCCCCTATGCCTCAGATCGCGGCTGACAGGTTCACGCGCTTCATCAGCGCCTCGGCACTTTCCTTGCGTTCGGAATAGCGGTCGACAAGGTATCCGGCCCGGTCGCGGGTGAGAAGGGTGAACTTCACCAGCTCCTCCATAACATCGACAATCCGGTCGTAAGGGTAATCCCCCCGAAAGTGAGGGGCTGCAAAAGTAGAATTTTCTCAGCAAGATGAACGAGGAGATTCTGAATGAAGACAAGCAGATAAACTGAGGCGCAGATCCTTGCGATCCTGCGTAAGGCTGAGAGCGGTGTGCCGGTGGCCGAGCTGTGCCGCGAGCATGGCATGAGCACTGCGTCGTTCTACAAGTGGCGGGCGAAGTATGGCGGCATGGATGCGTCGTTGATCAGCCAGATGAAGGCCATGGAAGATGAGAACCGGCGCCTGAAGCGGATGTATGCGGACCTCAGCATGCAGACGGATTTGCTCAATGAGGCGCTCGGAAAAAAGTGACTGGGCCATCTCAACGCCGGGAGATGGCCGCGAATGCAGTGGCGACGTGGGGCGAGCATTGCGCTGGCCTGCCGGGCCTTCGGGGTCAGCGCGACCTGCTATCGCTATGGCCCGAAGCTGCCTGCCGAGAACGAAGAGATCGCCGACCTTCTGGTCGGTCTGACCGATGCCCGCAAAACCTGGGGGTTCGGCCTGTGTTTTCTGCACCTGCGCAACGTGAAGGGCCATCCGTGGAACCATAAACGCGTCTGTCGCATCTACTGCGAGCTGGAACTGAACCTGCGGATTAAACCGCGCAAGCGGTTGAAGCGGGACAAACCCGATGCGCTGGCGGTGCCAGAAGCACCAAATGTGACCTGGTCGATGGACTTCATGGCCGACCGGCTGGGGGATGGCCAGGCTTTCCGGCTGCTGAACGTGCTGGACGACTTCAACCGCGAAGGGCTGGGGATCGAGGTCGACTTTTCTCTGCCCGCCGAACGGGTCATTCGGAGCCTTGACCGGATTATCGAATGGCGCGGCAAGCCCGGCACCATAAGGGTCGACAACGGGCCGGAATACATCAGTGGCAAGCTGCTGATATGGGCCGAGAAACCGGGTATCGCGATCCAGCACATCCAACCCGGCCAGCCGCAACAGAACGCCTACATCGAGCGCTACAACCGCACCGTCCGGCATGAATGGCTGGACCAATACATCATCGAAACCATCGAGGAGGCTCAAGACCACGCCACGCAATGGCTCTGGACTTACAACAATGATCGCCCGAACATGGGCATCGGCGGCATCACACCCGCACAGAAACTGAAAATGGCCGCGTAACTTCTACGGATACACCCCGTTAAAAATGGGCGGATTACCATGTCTTCATGTGCTGACAACGATTGGTCGCCGCGGCTCATCCGAAATTTGTAAATCGGCTGGGTCCAAGCGAAAAGTTCTGGCGTTACACTTACGCTCGGGGTCGTCGATTGGTAATGTGGCAGTTGCTTGCCATGGAACTTTCGTTTGCCGATGGGCAGGTGGTTATCGGGGCGAAATTGTGACACGAGACGATGCCGCACGACTGATCTCGCGTATCGACGGTGTTCGCCTCTTTGCCCATGCCTACGCGTGGCACCTCAATTTTCGGCTTGGCGAGGCTTGCCCTGCCGATTTCCTCAGTTTTGCGCATGACCAACGCATGAAGGGCGTCAAAATCCACGTTGAAGATGGTGAAGAGCGATCTTTGCTATACGCCCCCGAAAGCCGGGCCGCATTTGCCGATCTCGCCAAGTCGCTACATCTCGAAGTGCACATAGAGACCTCAGCCACTGACGAAGCGACCCTAGCGGCGGCGATACAGGTTGCGCGTGACGTGCGAGCAACCTCAGTACGTTTCTATCCTCGTTACGCGGGCAGAGTATCGCAGATCATGGATCAAACGATCCGCGATCTTCGGAAACTTGACGCACTTGATCCTGATGGCGAACTGGATTTTCTGCTGGAACAGCACGAAGACCTGAAATCCGAAGAACTCGTGCGGATCGTGCAAGCAGTGCAGAATCCTCGTCTGACACTGCTTTTCGATTTTGCCAATATGATCAACGCCTACGAGGCGCCGGAAGCCGCCTTGGCGACCATGGCGCCGTTTGTAACCGATGTGCATATCAAGGATGCGAAGATCCTGGCTGACCGTGGTGGGTTTGCCCACCGTGCTTGCTGTTCCGGCAAAGGAGACATCGACTTTACCGCCCTTTTGACAACCCTTCTGATGCTCGGAGAAATGCCGCAAGTACGTGCCTTCGGTTGCGAAGAGGAAAACGAAATGTATGCACCTGCCTACCGCTTCCCCACCGATCCGCCCGATCCGATCATTCCGCCCCGCGACGCCTCGATCACCGAACTGGCACCGGGCGAGGACTTGCGAGCGCGGCTCATAAGGGAGAAAGCCGAGGCGACCGCGCAAATTGCCTATGTCCGCAGAGTCCTGTCCGACATCCGGTCGCGGGCGGAAAGGTCGTTGTGACGCACCTCAGGCAGACAGGCGGAGCACCTCGTCGGGCGCGACGGTCAGGCCGATGGGACCGCCAACTGTGACGGTCGCCGCAAGGTCGCGGGCGAAGCAATCGACGAGCAGCGTGGTCGAGCCGCAGGCCACATGTAGCCGCGTGAAGGCCCCGAGGAATTCAACGTGGCGCACGATGCCGCGCAGCCCTTCCCCGTCAAGGGCGCAGGGGCGGAGCGATTGTGGCCGGACCGCCACGGCGAAATTTTCCCCCGCATGCGCGGCAAAGCTGTGGGGCAACGCAAGACGTCCACCCGCACAGGCAAGATACACCTCATCGGCCTTACATACCTGCCCTTCGATCACGTTCAGCGTGCCGATAAAGCCCGCCACAAAGCGGGTCGCGGGGCGATTGTAAACCTCGGCTGGAGTTCCGATCTGCTCGGCGCGCCCGCCGTTCATGACCACGATCCGGTCCGACATCGACAGCGCCTCTTCCTGATCGTGGGTCACGAACAGGGGCACGGGCACTTCGAAGCCAGTGGCAATCTTGGCGGGCTTGAGCACCTTGCCGGAGGTGTCGCCCTTGACGGCGGGTTCGGTCCAGGTGATCTCGCGCACCACGCTGGTGGGCAGTTCCACTGAGATGGCCTTGCCGTCGTAGAACACCACTTCGACTTCCATGCCGTCTTCGAGGTAGTTCAGGGCGTCGCCCATGTTCTCGGCCTCGACTTCGTACTGGTTGTACTCGGCATCCATGCAGACGTACATCGGGTCAGCGAAGTAGGAGTAGGTGCAGTCCTTCTTGTCCAGAATGATCTGGTCCATCTTGTCGTCGGCCTTGAACACGACTTCGGTGCCGAAGTTGGCGATCAGGCTTTTCAGCTTCATGCGCACGGTGGACGAGCCGCGGCCACCGCGTTGGTATTCGGTGCGCAGGACGACCATGGGGTCTTTGCCGTGCATGATGACGTTGCCAACGCGGATTTCTTG
>JALQYS010000438.1 GCA_023254015.1 Paracoccaceae bacterium | reverse complement strand
CAATCGGCATAAATAGTTCGCTCTGAACAAAGCTTTCAGGCTGCATCTTGGGCCAGATAGCTGCGGTTTGGCGGGATTTCTGGCGTGCATAGGACGGCGATAATCCAGGCAAACCAAGCCCGGAGGTGGGCCAGAACCCTGCGGATGTTGTGGCCGCAGGCGTTCAGGACGGCGAAGACCGCGTCGCCGACGGTGCCTTTCAGCGGGCATCGGGACAGGCGGCCATCCGTCTTCATGTGGCCGATTTCTGCCTCGATTGCGCTTCGACGGCGCAGGTCTGCGGTCAATTTTGGCGTCAGGCCGCGCCTGGTTCCGCTGATCAAGACGCGGGTCGCCTCAACTCCGTGGCCGCGGTATCCACGGTCGACGACGACGAGTTCGGGGCGCTGGTCCGTCAGTATTTTAACCTGTTCGAGGGCCTCTTTCAGGGTGTGGCCGTCGTAAGGGTTGCCGGCAAAGCTCCGCATGCCGACCACAATGCCCTCGTCCAATGTTGTGGTGACGCTGACCTTGCAGCCAAATTCATAGCGCACCCGGGCCTTGCCTTTCGAGATGCAGTCCACCTCAGGCTCATGCAGGGCGTAGATCTTGTCGGCTCCTTTTGGCTGCTGATGTAGTAGCTGCGACACCAATGCGAGCTTGGCGATGATACGGTCCCGCAGGCCACCCTCGGGGATGTCCTCCAGGTGGCGGCGCAGGTCGCGCATGACGCGGCCGGTATAGCCCTTGAGCCTTTTCAATGCTTTGCGCATGCGCTTGAACTGCTTGGCATGGGCATAGCGGCCAACCTGCAGCGCAAGCCTTGGGGCAAGTCGGGCGTAGGACTGCCGCAGATCCACACCAGCCTCTTTCGCCAGCATCGCCAGTTGATCGCGCGCCCGCTCGTAAAGCCGGGCGTCCGTCGGATAGGCGATGTTCTTTTCCATCACGGTCGTGTCGACCGCTACGCGCTTGACGCTGTCCTCATTGATCACGCCGGATTTCTGCCCGGCCAGGATCGTCTGGGTCAGCAGCCATTCGACACCTTCCTCGCCGATACGCCCCCGCCAACGTGTCAGCGACGACGGGTCAATCGGCGGGCGGTGCTGAAAGAACACTTCCCCGGTGAAGTGTTGGTAGTAGGGGTTCTCGACCCAGCGGGCGACCACCGCCTCGTCCGACAGCCGATAAGCGTGTTGAAGGTAAAGCAGCCCCGCCACCAACCGCGGCTCTGTCGCGGGACGACCCTTACCGGATGGAAAGAACCCCGCCCACTGCCGTTCGAACACCTCCCAGTCGATCAACCCCGCCAACTTCACCAACGCATGCCGCCCATCGATCAGGTCGGTTAAACGCGGACGCAGCAGGTCATCTTGTTCCTCAGGGCGCGGACGGTGCTTCATGGCTAGAACCGAAATTGCAGGGTTTCGGCCATAAGAATACAAAACCCTGCGGCCAGACGCGAGAAAAACAGCACAGTTTCAAAGCGAAATCAATGATATGGCGATTGTTCAGCGCGAACTAAGGCTTTGTTCAACCCGATTTCCCAAGCTTGGCGCGGGTAGTGCGGGAGTGGATCATGGCGCAAGTCACGGGCGGCGGGGCGGCAATCGGCGGGCTTGGCGGGGCTGCGGGCTATGGCGAGACCATGCTGGCGCGGGCGGATGAGTCCAGCGTGCGGCTTGATCTGTCCGCGGTCTTCGAGACCGGCTTCAGCATCGCGGGCGTGACCTATCCTGCGGCCGATCTCTATCTTGGCACCGATGGCATCCTGTCCTTTGGCGCGCCTGTCACCGGCCTTCCGAAAGACCCGGCCAGTCTGAACCTGCCGTTCATCGCGCCGTTTCTGGCCGATATCGACACCCGACTGGATGGCGAGGGCGCGGAAAGCGGCCCGATCTGGCTGGATGTGGATGCCGCCGCCGATGTGGTCACGATCACATGGCAGGATGTGGGGTT
>JALQYS010000417.1 GCA_023254015.1 Paracoccaceae bacterium | reverse complement strand
GTCTGGACTGCTCGCCAAACCTTCTGGCACATATCTCACCGCTCGGATGGGCCCACATCCTTCTCACCGGCGAGTACAGATGGCCAAAACGATGATCCCAGTCCTTAGCGTACTATTCTGCACTCTCCGGCATTAGACCCCTCGGTGCTGCTCGCGCCCGCGGTCTATCTGACCGGTACCCGTCATGCCGGGGCCTTCGACCATCAGGTGAGCTACGAGGCGCTGCGCCCGGCGCTGACGGGCGGGGACCTCGCGCTGCTCGAGGCCGCGATCCTGCAGGCCGCCACGCCCTATGATCCGGTGCCGAACGCCTCAAGCGCGGCCTTCTTCGCCGATTACGAAGCCTTCGCCCGGGCGAACTTCCCCGAGCTGGTCATCAAGCACAACCCGAACGGCAACGGGGTCCGGCCAACGGAGTCGCGGACGATCTATTTCGACGTTCCCCGGACGCTCCGGACCTGGGCCGCGCTGCCGCGCCCGCGCATGTCACTCCAGTGCCGCGACAGCGCCGCGCCCTCAGCCTCGGTCAAGATCATGCTGGGGGGATGGGGCGGGCGGGTGGGCAGCATCCCGGTTCCCGGGACCCTGGCCGAGATCGGCGGCTATATCCGGCCTGCTGGCCGGTCGCTCGGGCTGGTGATCGACACCCCCCAGCTGGACACCCAGATGCCCTTCGACGCGCAGGTGCCCGCCGTCGAGGAGGGGCTGGAGGCCGCCCGCCGCCTGGTGCGCTGGTGGAACCATCACGCCGATACCCTGAAACCCTGAAACCGGAGACCGACATGACCCAGACCGACGCAACCATTGCCCGCATCCCGGGTATGACCGCGCAATCCCGCGCCGCCCTCCGCCGGAATGCCGAGGCGGCGCTGGTGAAATCATCCGAAGATGCCGCCGCGCGGCGCCTCCTCGAGGCGCTGGACGCTTTAGAGGCGAGACGGACGAAACCTTCGGAGCTCGAGGTCACCGGTCTCCTGTCCTGGGAGAAGCACCGCGCCGGGCAGGCAACGTTCCGGGCGTTTCACGGGACCGAGGTCGTCGGGCGCATCTTCAAGCGGGCCGATCACTCCTCGGTCGAGAAGGACGTCTACTCGGTGGAGATCAACGGGGTGACCCTTCCGGGGGCCTTCCATCATATCCGGGAAGCGCGTGAGGCTGGGGAGCGGGCCTTTGCCGCCAGCCGGGATGGTGTCACGCCATGACGATCCGGCTCACCACGTACCCGCCCGACCGGCCGCATGAGGTGATCGAGGTGGTCGCCGCCGTCGGGGTGTCCACCAAGAGCTTTCTCTGCGCACCGGATCTCGGGGTAGCGATGGCGGCCTGTCGGGACGGGCTGCGCCTCAGGGCCCGGGAGCTCGGGGCCGACATGGTGGCCGGCTGCCAGTTCCAGGTGAATTTCGGGCCGTCGGCCGCGAACGTCACCGGTTTCGGGACCGCGATCCGGATCAGCTGACGGTACGCGGCTCTGAGCTGGTCATCCGAGGTGACGGGCCGGATCCATCCGGCCGTGCAGGCCGCGCAGATCGAGGACACCTAGGTGACCTGGTGAAACTGAGAAACCTGACATGGGGCTCGAGTCGTGTTCGTGACGCGGGATGGTGCAGTTCCTAGTGCAGAGATAGCCGCGCCCCGCGTCTGATGAACGCAAGATGTGCGATTTCTCATCCCAAAGTTCACAAAATTTGTGTAGTTATCCCAGTTTTTTCGCATAAATTCAAAAATATAACACCTTTTAATTTTTCTGTGGTGAACTTAAATTCATATAACTTCACCGCGGAGGCAGCCATGAAGAAAGTAGCCCCTACAGCACTCAAGCATCTCAGAAAGAAGAAGCGCTGGAGTCTGGAAGAGCTCTCCCAACGAGCGAAGATCGGAAAACGGCGCCTGATCGAACTGGAGAAGGGATGCTGTCCCACGGATTGGTGTAGCTGGCGCTGATCGTCACCTTGATGTTCGGTACGGGCCTGCTTGATCAGGATGCCACGGCGGGCAGGCTGATAACGGCATCTTCGCCCATCGGTGCGATGGTTTCGCTTCGCGGACCTTCGGTTCCAGTGTCATGTAGCGGGCGCGCTGGACGGCCTACTCATCATTCTGTTCGAGAAGCAAGGCATCGACAAGGCGGACGATGGCGTCGTCGTTGGGGATTGAGGGCATTCCTGCCATCGCTCCGAAGGAATGCCCGAGGGCCGACGACGTCTGTGCGGCGCTTGATCTTTCCGTTCAGCCGTTCGATCAGGTTCGTCGAGTGCAGCTTTGCGCAGTATTCCTTGCGTACCCTAACCGAACATCACCGGTGACCACCCTAACCAGAACCTACACCACTTAGCGTAATCGCCGCGCCCCGTCTGCTACCGCGGTGTTGCAGGATGGGCTTGCAGCTTCGGCGCCCGGCCGAGGCCTTGAGCATGGAGGATGCGATGGGAGTGTTTGCAGCGTTGGATGTGTCACAAGAGGAGACGGCGATTTGCGTGGTAAGCCAGGGCGGAGCGCTTCTGGCAGAGGCCAAGGTGCCGACCTGCCCGGATGCGATTGCCGACTGGCTTACCTCTCGGACGGACGGCCTTGAGCGGGTCGGCATGGAAACTGGCCCTTTGGCCGTCTGGCTCTGGAACGCGCTGTCGGCTCGTCAGCTGCCAATCATCTGCCTGGACGCGCGCCATGCCAACGGCGTCCTGAAGATGATGCCCAACAAGACAGACCGGCATGACGCTCGGGGCCTTGCCCAGATCGTGCGGACCGGGTGGTTCAAGGCCGTGCAGATCAAGAGCCACGACGCCTATGTCAACCGGGCGATGCTCACGGCGCGCGAGGCGTTGGTTGGCATGCGGGTTCGTCTGGAGAACGAGATACGTGGGCTACTCAAGACCTTTGGCATCATGTTCGGAAAGCGGGTCGGTGGGTTCAAACGTCGTGCCGAGGAGATTATCGGAAGGGAACTGGCCGTTGCGCCGGACCTGGTGCCGATCTTCGAGACCCTTGTGCAGGCGAGGCGTGACATCCTCGCCCGGATTGCCGCGCTCGACAGCCGTATCCGGGCCATTGCAAAAAGGACCGAGACCGTTTGCCTGCTGATGACGGCGCCCGGCGTCGGGCCTATCACGGCCATGGCGGTTGTCTCGGCTTTCGACGATGCCTCCCGGTTCCGTCGTTCGTCCAGTGCCGGCGCCTATCTCGGCCTGACGCCAAGACGCTACGAGTCCGGCGAAATCAGCCGGAACGGGCGGGTCTCCAAGCGGGGGGACAGTTTCACGAGGAAGTGCCTGTTCGAAGCGGCGAACGCCATCTTCTGCCGAAGCTTGGGTGGCCCAGGGCTGCGGGACTGGGCCAAGGCGATTGCGGTGAGAACCGGGCCGCGCAAGGCCAAGGTGGCCTTGGCCCGGAAGCTCGCGGTCACCCTGCACGCCATGTGGCGCACGAACACCCCCTTCCGCGAGGCTGCTGTGGCATAGGCACTGCCGCCCCAAACCACGCTGATCCTCAGCGCGGCAGAATGCGTCCAGCCGGGACGCGCGGCGAGGACGAGATCGCTCCCTGAGCTGCGGCATAGACCGCGCACACCACTTCAATCCGTCCGACCCTGAACGCAAACATGCGGCGTCCGACGCGACGACCGCGGAGAGAACCCCAGAGCCCGGCACGCAGGATGAAGCGCGACAAGATCAGTAGTTGACCAAGGCGATTAGAGAACGCTCAGGGACAGCATCGACGGGATCCGCCAACTCCAAGCCGCCGCCCGATCAATCGTCACCAACTTTCGCGCATAACACCCCGGGACAGGCATCAATCGTATGGCTGTCACTTCTCAATGGGGAGTAATAGCGGCGCGCAATTCGGCGACCAGCCGGTATCCAAAGCGGTCGATTTCGTCACGGAGCAGGGCGGGGTCCACGAAAAGCTGCGCCAGCCGTTCCTGAGTCTTAGCATAGGCTTCTGCCTCCCGCAGGCTGACCGGTCGGCGTGCGTCGAAATCGGGGGCTTCCGGTGGCGGTGCATAAAAATTCAGCCAACCGCTGTCTTCCGGTGCGCCAAACAGCCGCAGGAACCCATGGCCGGGACTAGCAAAGTAGAGCGGCACTGCTCCGACAGCGAAGGCATCATAGGGTTTTTCCGAGATATAGTCGATCTGATGGGTGTTCTCGAAAGCGGCGACATGGCGGCAGCGCAAGTCAAGCCGGTTAAGCTTGTCTTCGTGCCAATCCTCCAGTTGCAACCGGTCGACGCCCGGCTCCCATCCCTTGCCGGTGCGAAGGACTCGCCCCCTAGTACACCGAAGTGCGAAACGCGTGCGATAATAAGACAGGCCCCAGACCTCCTGTTCGGGAAAGGCGATGCGGTCACGATCATGCAGGCGTTTTTCGTTCAGAAAGGCCGCGTCCCATTCGGCACTCCGGAAATGCGCCAGCCAATCTGAGACGCTCCTGCCGGCATTGCGGTCGAACAGCCAGCGATAGCGGGCGGTATAGCGCGGGTCCGTCAGCAGGAAGTAGGGAATACGGTCGGTGCGATAGATGGCCGAATTCTGGTGATTCAGCACTCGGACGGGCAGGGCGGCCGGGGAGGTGGAAAAGATCTGGTCGCGGCTGAACGGATCCGGCGACCAGCCGATATCCCAGAATGGCTCTTCCGACAGCAGCACGATCCGAAGGTCAGGATGTCTGACGCGCATCTTGGCCAGCCGGTCGCCAAAGAGTTCGATATCCATGTAATGGCTGATCAGAGCGATCTGGGCATCCGCCGGATGATCCACCAGTTCCACCTCTTGCCCGAGCCGCGCCAGGATCGGCCCATAGGCCAGAGGCTGCCGGTTCTGGAAGGCGCCGCAGGGAAGGATGCGGATCATGGCCCTTCCCTGTCCGAAGAAAATGCAGAAAGGGCGCGGTATTCGGCAATCCGGGCTAGGCCCTCGATCCGATCTTGCAGCCGGACGATCAAGGCTTCCTGTGCCGCCATCCGCTCCTGCAGACCAGCGAGCAGTGTCGCAGGGCTCGGCTGACGGATGGCCTCGGCCTCTTGCGTCCAGGCCGCGACGGTAGCCGCGACATCCCCCTTGCGCAGCGCGGTGGCCATGGCAAGAACCGGCCAATCTCTGAACGCATCGCCAAGCCAGTCAGTCAGCCGGCTCCAACCTTCCGCGGACAGGCCCGCGAGGCCTGTCGCTGCCAGCTGTGCATAGGGCCAGCGTTCTGCGGCGGTCAGTTGCGGGATCTGCCGCTCCATCCGCAGGATCAGCCAGAGCAATCCGGCGGCGTGCATCTCGGGCCCGTCCAGCTGCCGCAACAGCCGACCGAACCCGGCCAGACTGGTTAGCGGCTGGGCAGACGGGGCGACGGCAATCCGGGCGAGAGGCGTGTCGAGCAGTTCCACATCCGGGCCGGCGGCCAGGCAGAGCTGCCAGTGCAATTCTTCGTCGCTGACAGGCTTAGGCGATGGAAGGCCCCGGGCCAGAAGCCAGGACCGGCGCAGCAGGCAGCGCCCGGGGAGCGGGGCGAGAGCCAGTGCCAGCGTCTCGGGCGGCAGGGCAGGGAGCAGCCGCCACGGATCCGCTGGACTGACCCGCTCGGGGGCCGGGGCGGTTTCCGTAAGTGGCAGGGCGCGGCCCAGCAGCAGTGAGGCCCCGTTTTCTGCCATCCGGTGGCGGGCAGCGCTGATTCCTTCGGCAAGGGGGCTGTCGGTGCCGCGCAGGATCAGCAGTGCATCGCGGGTCGCGACCTCCAGTCCAAGCCGGATAGAGGCGCCGCTATCGGATTCGGGCGGGGCACAGCCCAGCAAAACAGCCCGGCGCGTAATCTCCGGACCAAGATCCTCTTCTGCGAGCATTGTTTCCAACAGCTCTGCCGTCCCGTCGGAGGAACCCTCGTCCAGCACGATTACTTCGTCACCCGGCGCAAGGGCCGCACGCAACCCGGACAGCGCCACAAACCCCGCCGCCCCGCCCTCGCGTGTGATGACAAGGACGCTCAGTCGCATGATGTCCCCCAGATCCGCCGAATGACCCGCCCGGCCAGTGCAGGCGCGCGCAGCGCCAGCAGCGTGAAGGCCGGCTCTGGTAGGGTGTCGCGAAGATGGCGGCGGGCTCGGTCGGCGAATTCCGCCTGCAGCCCCGGTTCGATTGTCGCCGAGATCCAATCGAAGAGCTGCAGGGTAAAATCGGTGAAGGGGGCCATGAAGTCCGGTCCCCGCGGATGCTGCCGCAGCGCCGCCTGCACGGCGTCGAGCCCGGTGAATACTTCTAGCCGGACCTTATCCCGCCGGTTGGTCAGCCTGTCACCCGCCTCGCGCACAACGTGATAGCAGCCTGCATGGCGTGAGACCAGGATGTCACGGCCGTGGAGAAAGCTCAGCCAGTGCAACTCGATATCTTCATGAACGGTGATCGGGGTGCAGCGGATGGCGTGCTCGCGTAGAAAGGCGGTGCGGTAGATTTTGTTCCAAGGATAGGCTGACAACCCGCAGAGCCGGATTTCTGCGCCGGGACGCAGCGGGGCAGGGGGCTCGATTGCCCCCGCCTCCTGCCAAAGCGCCTCGTCATAAGGCATCGGGCCCGGGCAGGAGGTGCCACGGGTTCGGCTGTCGACATGGCGAAACAGGCAAAAGTCGAACAGCCGTCCGCCAAGCGCCTGCATCAGGTCGGTCATCGCGGGTAGAAACAGGTCGTCGGAATCGAAGAACAGCACATGCTCCGCCGTTACATGGTCTAGCCCATGGTTGCGAGCATTGCCGGGGCCGCGCCGCGTATCGCTGCGCAGCCATAGCAGCCGGGTATCCGCCGCCACCGCTGCCGGCAGCCCGGCCATGCCGGGGCCGCAGGGCGGATCAGAGGCGTCGTCGGCAACCACGATTTGCGACACCCAAGCCAGCTCCTGCGCTTGCACCAGAAGCCGCATCAGACCTTCCGGGTCGTTCCAGACCGGGATGACCAGTGCGACTTTCATATGATGAAGAGTCTCAGATCCTGAAGGTCGATGTGGCTGGTCTCCGGACGGAAGAAGAAGACCAGTTCGCGCCAAGGGGCCCGAACCGGCATGGAAGGGATGGTTTCGGGCAGGATCGTATCCAGATGTAGCCCGGGATGGCCAAAGGTTAGCACCGACTTGCGAAAGAACTGGTCGGTAAACCCCTCGCCCTCGCGCCCCGAGCGCAGGCACGGCTGGAAGGTGGTGGTGACCGGGCTCTGGCTTTTGCAGATGAAGCCAACCGCCTCTTTGCCCGTCAGGTCCACCGGGCCAAGCGCAAGATGCAGCGCCAGCCATCTGCCGGGGCGTGCCACATCTAGCGTGATGTCGAGCAGGTGATCGGGGCGGCTTCGGCATTGGATACGGACCTCTCCGTCGGGGTCGCAGGAAAAGAATAACCCCGGCACTAGATGTTGGCCTGGCTCGACAGGCGCGTCCATTCCCATCGCTCGCAGAAGGGCGAGGGCATGGCTGGCATCGGCTTCGGGGCCCAGATGAAGGTTGTGTATCATGGTTTCATCCTCGGTTTGTGGAGGGCCGCTCGTGGTGGTGCGGGTCAGCCGCGATGTCGGCCTAGAAACAGGCTGACCCTGCGCAGAGGGGCTGTAACGCGCCAGGAGTGTGAGCGGTAGATCGCAGCCTCATGCGCGCGGCGATCCTCCAATTCACGGCGCATGCCCTCGATCTCTGCCCGTGCCTCCGCCAGATTTCCCTCGACCTCAAGCCGAGCCTCGACCGCTGCGCGGGCTTCGGCTAGCGCCTCCGCCAGATTTCCCTCGACCTCAAGTCTAGCCTCGGCCGCTGCGCGAGCTTCGGCCAGCGCGCGTGCGGTATTCTGCTCGGCCGTGGCAAGAGCAGTCTGGAGGGCGGCCGTCTCTTCGACGGTGGCACACCCGGCCGTGGCTGCCTGCATCTCCTCCATCACACCTTGCATCAGGGCGAGTTGATCGCGCAGAAGGGCGGTTTCAACCTCTTCTGTGGCCGGATGGCCGGTAGATTCATGCATTTCTGCCAGCAACTCGCTTACGGCGCCGCGCAGTGCGGCGCCCTCGGTCAGGGCCGCGTCAAGCAACCGCTGCCTGTTGGCAAGCCGGTCCTGTAGAAGGCTGATCCTTGTGGACTGTGCCCGCCAGTCCGCCAGTTCCGCCGCGAGATCCTCCAGATCTGCGCCGGTTAGTGCATGTTCGGACATGCCGACGCTGCTCGCGCGGAGTTCCTCCTGCACATCACGCCATTCTGCGTAGCAAGGGGCTGCCAGAAGCGCGAGAATTCCGGGCAATCGTGGTGCGGCGGGGACTTCGGGCTGTGCGGGGACTTGTGGCAGGTCCAGCCACTCAGCCAACTGCGCCCTGCCAGCCGCCCCGGCAAGGAGATCGCCGGGAACCATAACGATTCGCCGACGGTTGCGGCGGAACAATTCGAGCAGCGCTCCGGCTTCCTGCGCCCAGTTCATCAAGGCGCGACCGGGTGACAGGCCCTGTGCAAATGCCCCGGTCAAGACCGTCTCAGCCGGGGTCCAGAGCAGCGCAAGGCGATGGCCTCCGGACAGCGCCGCCTCTGCCGCCGCCAGCGAAAAAGCGAGCACCTGGTCTCCTTCCGTCAGCGCTGCCGCAAGGGCTGCTAGCCCCTCCTGCGGTAGGCCGCCGGTATGCAGTATTGTCAGGGGACTAGCCCCCTGCGTTGGATACAGGGAAGCGGCTTGGGCGGCGGAAGGGGACGTCATGGCGCGTGTGTATCCGGGTTGTGGCGGTAATACCGGGCGATGGTGGAAGAACGCCCGGATTGCCCGACCGTTCCCACTATCTAGGGTGACTTGCGGGTGAGTGGCAACTCCCCGGAGAAGTGGCCCTTTCAGCCCTTCGCGCCCTGACCTCGGGCATAGACGTCCTCGTAGCGGATTATGTCATCCTCGCCGAGATAGGTTCCGGTCTGCACCTCGATCAGGACCATGTTGACCTTGCCAGGGTTTTCCATGCGGTGAACCGCACCGAGCGGGACATAGACAGACTGGTTTTCGCTCAGCAACCGGGCCTCGCCGTCGATGGTGACGCGGGCAGTGCCCTCGACCACAATCCAGTGTTCAGAGCGGTGATAGTGGCTCTGCAGGCTGAGGCTGGCGCCTGGATGCACCACGATACGCTTGACCTGGAAACGCGAGCCGATAACCAAGCTCTCGAACCAGCCCCAGGGGCGGAAGTCGCGCGGGAAGGACTCGGACTGGGCAGCACCTTGTGCCTTCAGCTTCGAGACCGCCAGTTTCACGTCTTGAGCACGGCTCTTGTCCGAGATTAGCACCGCGTCGGGCATGGCCACGGCGACGATGTTCTTCAGCCCGATCCCCACCAGTTGCAGGGTATCAGCCTCCGAGCGCAGCAAGCTGTTCTCACAGTCGATAGCGGTGGCTGCACCATGCACCACCACGCCCGTTGCATCAGGGCCACCCTCCCGCCAGACAGCCTCCCAGCCTCCCAGATCTGACCATTCGCCGCCATAGGGTAGAACCGACAGGTTGGCAGCTTTCTCCATCACCGCATAGTCGATCGAGATGTCTGCCACCTCACCCCACGGCGCGGGGTCGAGCCGGGTAAAGGCCAGATCCTGCTCAGACCCGGCCATTGCAGCGCGCACCTGCGCTAGCATGGCGGGGTCATGCGTTTCAAAGGCGGTGATCAGCGCATTGGTGGTGAACAGGAAGATTCCGGCATTCCACAGATAGCGCCCCTCGTTGAGCATCACCTGCGCGCTGATGGCATCGGGCTTTTCGACAAAGCGCTTGAGCGGCTGCGCCACCGGGGCGAAATCACCGGGATCGGATGTCAGCTCCAGCCAACCGTAGCCAGTTTCCGGCCGATCGGGGCGGATACCGAAGGTCACCAGCCGGCCGGCCTCGGCATCCGGGATGGCGGCCTGTACAGCGGCGCGGAACCGTGCATCGTCTGGGATCACTTGATCGGATGGCGCTACCAGCACCAGCGCTCCGGGCGCGCGCGCCTCGACTTCCAGCGTGGCGGCCAGGATCGCTGGGGCGGTGTTGCGCGCTGCGGGCTCGATCAGCACGGCGGCTGGCGCGGTTTCCACCGCCGCCAGCTGCTCCAGCACGATGAAGCGGAAATCGCTTCCGGTCACCACGACCGGGGCGGCAAAGCCCAGCCCAGACAGGCGCCGCGCCGAGGTTTGGAACAGGCTTTCCTCGCCGGTCAGCTTGGCGAACTGCTTGGGGTAGCTCTTGCGCGACAGCGGCCAGAGCCGGGTGCCGGAACCGCCGCAGAGCAGGATGGGATGAATGGCATGAGTCATGGAAAATCTCGTCGAACAGGGTTCAGGAACGCAGGGTGTTCTGGTGGTCAAGGAACCACCGGTAGGTGTCTTGCAGTCCGTCCTCAAGGCCGATCCGGGCCCGCCAGCCCATCGCTGCCAGCCGGGATACGTCCATCAGCTTGCGCATCGTGCCGTCGGGCTTCGATGGGTCGGTTTCAATCCGGCCGGTATAGCCGGTAACCCGCGCCACCATATGCGCGAGATCGAGGATCGACAGGTCGCTGCCGGAGCCGACATTGATATGGCTCAGCATCGGTTCGGTATTGGCGTCATAGACGGCCTTCGGCAGGTCGAGCACGAAAAGGCTGGCCTCCGCCATGTCGTCGACATGCAGGAATTCCCGCATCGGCCGGCCCGACCCCCAGATTGTCACACTCCCGCGCCCCTCGGCAGCAGCCTCGTGGAAGCGGCGGATCAGCGCGGGCAGCACATGGCTGTTCTGGGGGTGGAAGTTGTCGCCCGGGCCGTAGAGGTTGGTTGGCATCACCGAGCGGTAGTCGACGCCATGCTGGCGGTTGTAGCTCTCGCAGAGCTTGATGCCGGCGATCTTGGCCACCGCATAGGGTTCGTTGGTGGCCTCGAGCGGGCCGGTGAACAGCGCGTCCTCGCGCATCGGCTGCGGCACCGCCCGGGGGTAGATGCAGGACGAGCCGAGTTGCAGCAGCCGCGTGACCCCGGCCGCGAAGGCCTGATGGATCACGTTGCACTCGATCATCAGGTTTTCGTAGATGAAGTCGGCGGGATAGGCGTTGTTGGCATGGATGCCGCCCACCTTCGCGGCTGCGAGGATCACCACATCCGGCCGTTCGGTCTGCATGAAGTCGCGCACCTGGGCCTGGCTGGTGAGATCGAGCTGGGCATGGGTGCGGGTGATGAGGTCCAGATCCTCGCCCGCCGCCTTGCGCGCCTCCAGCCGGCGCAGGATCGCCCCCCCAACCATGCCGCGATGGCCCGCTATGTAGATACGTCTTGCCACGTCCAATTACTCCATAGATACCTTTGGGGCCGTTTTCAGGCCCTGTTCGACATCGTGCCCGGCCATTGCTTCCACGGTTCGAAGACTGGCGAGCAGATCGCCGGGCAGGTCTGACGATACCTTTCGGTATAATTCGTCGAAATATTCACGACTGAAGGAAAGCCTGTCAGGCCCCGGGGGCTTTTGCAGGGTATGCTCTCCCGACGGGGCGTTGCTCCAGGCGAGGTTCCTGCGATCCTCGCGCCAGCGCGCCTCGATCGACTCTACCGTCGCGGCCGGCAGGAAGCGATGCGCCATCGGTGGTTCGAGATCGGCTGCCGCCCGGATCAGGACGGGGGTCAGAGCAAACCAGCGGCGAGCATCGTTGCGGGGCATCACCTGCTTCAACGCCACCAGCACCGCACTCAGGTTCGCGCGTGGCTTGCGCCTGTTCAACTCCGGCAGCGCGGCCGCGCGCTCCGCGAGTTCGGGGACGCCGAGCGTCTCGAAGAAGTCGGCCAGCAACCCACCGTTTCCTCGCAGGGCGTCGAAGTCGTGCAGGTGCAACGTGCCTAAGGCGCGATAGGGGGCAAACATCCCGGTGAAGCCCTTTTGAATGTAGCGCCTGACCTGCAGGGTTGACGCGCGCGCTTCGATCCACTCGTGGCCATAGACCAACTGCAGGCAATACGAATCTAGATATGCGACCGGGTTCCGCAGATAGGCCAGAAAGTGCAGGTTGGCCCGGCCGGACAGGATCTTCATCCGGTCGCGCTTTAGACGATCTCCCAGCAGAGCCATGTTTTCGTGAGAGAAAACGAACATATGCGCCGTGTCGTCACTCAGGAAATCCTCAACTGCAGCCTCCCAGTCAACGCTCGTGCCGGGACGCCGCTGGGGGACGTCAAAAAAATGGGGCAGCCCGTCGGTCTGTGGCGCTCCCGTCGGCAGTCCGGTGCTCGGGTAGCCTTCGGCATAAGCGATGCGGTCATAGGGAAAGCAGATGCCGCGCGTGGTCAACCCGTCTCCGAGCGTCACAAGCGCTGCCTGTATGGATGTGCTGCCCGTCTTCGGCAATCCGATGTGGAACAGCATATCCTTGCGTGGCATGGTAATCCCGACCGCCGCGCTCCCGAGGGGTGCGGCGGCGGTCATCGTCTCGCCCGCGTCAGCCATTTTCCAGGCTGACCGGCAGTTCGTGGCCATGGGCCCGGAGCAGCGCGTGGCGTTGCGCGGCCTTCAGATCCTCTGCCACCATCTCGGCGCACATCTCCTGCACTGTGATCTCTGGCACCCAGCCGAGCTTTTCCTTGGCCTTCGACGGATCGCCGAGCAGCGTCTCCACCTCAGCCGGGCGGAAATAACGCGGGTCGATGCGCATTACGACATCGCCGGGCTTCACGGCAGGGGCCTTGTCGCCGCTGACCGAGGTTACGGTGGCGATCTCGTCTACGCCCGTGCCAGTGAAGGCCAGTTCGACCCCCAGTTCCCGTGCCGACCAGGTGATGAACTCGCGCACGGTATATTGCACGCCGGTGGCGATGACGAAATCCTCCGGCACGTCCTGCTGAAGCATCATCCACTGCATGCGCACATAATCCTTGGCATGGCCCCAGTCGCGCAGGGAGTCGATATTGCCCATATAGAGGCACTGCTCCAGCCCCTGCGCGATGTTGGCAAGGCCCCTCGTAACCTTGCGGGTTACGAAGGTCTCGCCGCGGCGTGGGCTTTCGTGGTTGAACAAAATGCCATTGCAGGCATAGATCCCGTAGGCCTCGCGATAATTCACGCAGATCCAGTAGGCATAAAGCTTGGCCACCGCATAGGGGCTGCGCGGGTGGAAGGGCGTGGTCTCGCGTTGTGGAATTTCCTGCACGAGGCCGTAGAGTTCCGAGGTCGATGCCTGATAGAAGCGGGTCTTCTTTTCCAACCCGAGGAAGCGTATTGCCTCCAGCAGGCGCAACGTGCCAATCGCATCCACATCAGCGGTATATTCCGGAGCCTCGAAGCTGACCGCAACATGGCTTTGTGCGCCGAGATTGTAGACCTCGTCGGGTTCCACCTCGCGCATGATGCGGGTGAGGTTGGAGGTGTCAGTCAGATCGCCATAATGAAGCTTGAAGCGCGCATTATCGATATGCGGGTCCTGATAGATATGGTCTACGCGCTGAGTATTGAAGAGCGAGGCGCGGCGCTTAATGCCATGTACCTCATACCCTTTTTCCAAAAGAAATTCAGCGAGATAGGAGCCATCTTGTCCCGTGATGCCCGTAATCAATGCCTTCTTTGTCATATGCAAATACCTGTGTTAAGGGCGCTCGCATCAAACTCGTGGGCTTGATGCGGGGGGCGGACCTTCTGACTGTTTAAAGCGTGGAAAAAAGAAAACTGCAAATGTCAGACATAGCCAAGTTGGCAGGTGTCTCCACGGCAACGGTCTCGCGAGCCTTGAATGGCAGTGAAG
>JALQYS010000302.1 GCA_023254015.1 Paracoccaceae bacterium | reverse complement strand
CTGGAGGCACAGGGCGCGGTGAGCGACGCGCGCATCTTCCGCATCGGGGCAGAGTATTCCGACAAGGCCAGTCTGCTGAAATTCGGCAGTTACCTGATCCAGCCGGGCTCTTCCATGGCGCAGGTGATCGACCAGCTGACAGTTGGCGGGCAATCGACCTGCGGGCGCGAGGTGAATTTCCGCATCAGCGTGACGGCGACCGATGTGGTGCTGCGGGAACTGGACGCGGCGACCAACCGCTATGTCGAGGTGGTGAAGTTCGATCCGGCGGCCGAGGCGGCCCCGGCGGAGTATCTGGAGGCGGCCAACGCCGATGACATCCGCTGGCGGATCACGGTGGCCGAAGGGGTGACCAGCTGGCAGGTGGTCGAGGGCCTGAAGCGGGCCGATTTCCTGGAAGGCAAGATCGAGCAGGTGCCGCCCGAGGGCAGCCTTGCCCCCGACAGCTATGAGGTGGACCGGGGCGCGGACCGTGCCGGCCTTCTGGCCGAGATGACCGACCGGCAGGCGCGGATCATCGCCGAGCTTTGGGCCACACGGGCGGCGGACCTGCCCTATGACACACCAGGGGCGGCGATGGTCATGGCCTCGATCGTGGAGAAGGAAACCGGGATCGCCGAGGAACGCGGGCGGGTTGCCAGCGTGTTCGTCAACCGGCTTCGGCAGGGGATGCGTCTGCAGACCGACCCGGCAGTGATCTATGGCATCACCAAGGGCGAAGGGGTTCTGGGCCGGGGCCTGCGCCAGAGCGAGCTGCGCCGCGAGACGCCCTATAACACCTATGTCATCGACGGACTGCCGCCGGGGCCGATTGCCAATCCGGGGCGGGCAGCGATTGCTGCGGCGCTGAATCCGGATGAGACGGATTATCTCTACTTTGTGGCCGATGGCACGGGCGGGCATGCCTTTGCCGAGACGCTGCAGGAGCATAACGAGAACGTCGCGAAATGGCGCGCGATCGAGGCGCAACAGCCGACCGAGGGGAACTGAGGGCGCGGGGCTCGTCGAAGCCCGTGCCGGGCACTCCTCGCAGGGGGGGGCAATCGTTGCGAAAGGGTAAAGAGACCGTTCGGTAACCCATTGATGCCGAACGGTTTTTCATTTGACTTATCGCGCGCTGTGAGATAGGGTTTTCCCTATGCTAGGAGAGGTGGGCAAGCGGCCGGGGGCAACCCTGTGGCCGCTTTTTCATTTTGCTCGTGCGGGGGGCATGAGAGGGCAGGCCAGCTGATATGACGATAAATTTCTCCGCAGGAGACACCCCGCCAGACATGCTGGCGATCACCGAGGAATGGCTGCGGGAAGCCGCAGAGGCACTCGCCACCACGGTTCAGGCGATAAAGGCCGGAGAGTTCGGCCGGGTCAAGGACAGTTCCGACTGTATCAAGACGCTGAAAGTGGCGGTGAATATGGCAATCGAGGAAGGAAACCGTGTTGAAAAACTCCGCAAGCAGGTTGCCGGGGCTCAGGGAACCGGCGCGTTCGACCTGGACGCCGCGCGGGATGAAATCGGGCGCCGCTTGGCTCGCCTCCGCGACGCCGGAGGTGGTTGAGGAATTTCTGGAAGGCTTGAGCGACAATGCGCTGTTGTCGCTGCCCTGGCTTTTCGAATTCTGGGCGATGCCGCACCAGTTGCCGCCAGAGGGCGTCTGGAAAACCTGGGTCATCATGGGTGGGCGCGGCGCGGGCAAGACGCGCGCCGGCGCCGAATGGGTGCGCGCGCAGGTGGAGGGGGCCACAGGCATCGCCCCCGGCCGGGCGCAGCGGGTGGCGCTGGTGGGCGAGACGGTGGATCAGGTCCGCGAGGTCATGATCTTTGGCGACAGTGGGATTCTGGCCTGCTCGCCCCCGGATCGCCGTCCCGAATGGCAGGCGACGCGCCGGCGGCTGGTCTGGCCGAATGGGGCGGTTGCACAGGTGTTCTCGGCCCACGATCCCGACAGTCTGCGCGGGCCGCAGTTCGATGCGGCCTGGGTGGATGAGCTGGCGAAATGGCCCAAGGCGCAAGAGGCCTGGGATCAGCTGCAATTCGCGCTGCGGCTGGGGGAGAACCCGCGGCAGGTTGTCACCACGACCCCGCAGAATGTGGAGGTGCTGAAGGCCATTCTGAAGAACCCCTCGACCGTGACCACCCATGCGCCGACCGAGGCCAACCGGGCCAATCTGGCGGCAAGTTTCCTGGAAGAGGTGCAGGCGCGCTATGGTGGGCAGCGTCTGGGCCTGCAGGAGTTGCAGGGGCTTTTGGTGGAAGAGGTGGAGGGCGCCTTGTGGAAGGCGGCCGATCTGGACCGGCGGCGGGTGGACAGCCTGCCGGCCTTCAGCCGGATCGTGGTGGCGGTTGACCCCTCGGTCACATCGGGGGGGGCCAGCGATGAATGCGGCATCGTGGTGGTGGGCGCGGTGACGGAGGGCCCGCCGCAGAACTGGCGGGCGGTGGTGCTGGAGGATGCAAGCCTGCGGGGCGCCTCGCCCGATGCCTGGGCGCGGGCGGCGATTGCGGCGATGGACCGGCACAAGGCGGACCGGCTGGTGGCGGAGGTCAATCAGGGCGGCGATCTGGTGACGCAGGTCATCCGCAGCATTGATGCGCTGGTGCCGATCAAGGCGGTCCATGCCAGCCGGGGCAAGGGCATGCGGGCCGAGCCGGTCTCGGCGCTCTATGAACAGGGGCGGGTTGCCCATGTGCGGGGGCTTGCGGCGCTCGAGGATCAGATGTGCCAGATGACGGCGCAGGGGTATCTGGGCAAGGGCAGCCCTGACCGGCTGGATGCGCTGGTCTGGGCCTTGACCGAGCTCTTGGTCGAGCCGGCGTTGCAGTACCGCCGCCCGCAGGTGCGTACGCTGGGTTAACGCCCTTTAAGGATCACCCGGCTAAGGTGGTTTCCAGATCACGAGAGACAGCGGCCCTTGTTCGGGGCCGGAACGGCGGGCCTGAAGGGGCACGCGACAAAGGAGCTTTGCAACATGGTGTTCGATTTCCTGAAGCGCGGACCGGAGCCGGTGGCGGCGGAGAAGAAGGCCTCGGCCGCGGGTTTTGTGCCCGAGGCCAAGGCCTCGGCCACGGGGCGGGTCGTGGCCTTTGGCACCTCGGGCCGGGTGGCCTGGAGCCCGCGCGATGCGGTCAGCCTGGCGCGCAGCGGGTTTCAGGGCAATCCGATCGGGTTTCGGGCGGTGAAGCTGATTGCCGAGGCGGCGGCGGCGTTGCCCCTGGTCCTGCAGGATGCCGAGCGGCGCTATGAGGCGCATCCGGTACTGGACCTGATCCGCAGGCCGAATGGGGCGCAGGGGCGGGCAGAGCTGTTCGAGGCGGTCTATGGCCATCTTCTCTTGTCGGGCAATGCCTATATCGAGGCGGTGCCGGGTGGAGGCGCGCTGCCGGGCGAGCTGCATGTGCTGCGCTCGGACCGGATGGCGCTGGTGCCGGGGCCAGATGGCTGGCCGGTGGCCTATGACTATACCGTGGGCGGGCGGACGCACCGCTTTGCGATGTCGGCCGAGGTCCAGCCGATCTGTCATATCAAGACCTTCCATCCGCAGGACGACCATTACGGCTTTAGCCCCTTGCAGGCGGCGGCGGTGGCGCTGGATGTGCATTCCAGCGCAAGCGCCTGGTCGAAGGCGCTTCTGGATAATGCCGCCCGACCCTCGGGGGCGATTGTGTACAAAGGTACAGATGGGCAGGGGCAGCTGACCAATGACCAGTATGACCGCCTGCTGAGCGAGATGGAGGCCCATCATCAGGGCGCACGCAACGCCGGCCGGCCTATGCTGCTGGAGGGCGGGCTTGACTGGAAGCCGATGGGCTTCAGCCCCAGCGACATGGAGTTCCAGAAGACCAAGGAGGCAGCGGCGCGTGAGATCGCCATCGCCTTTGGGGTTCCGCCGATGCTGATGGGCATTCCGGGCGATGCCACCTACGCCAATTACCAGGAGGCGAACCGGGCCTTTTACCGTCTGACGGTGCTGCCTCTGGTGCAGCGGGTGGTGGCGGGCGTGTCGCACTGGCTGTCGGGGTTCAGCGGCGAGGCGGTGGAGCTGCGGCCCGATCTTGACCAGATCCCGGCGCTGGCGGCCGAGCGGGATCAGCAATGGGCGCGGGTCGGGGCGGCGGACTTCCTGACGCCGGCCGAAAAGCGGCTCCTCCTGGGCCTGCCGCGGATGGCAGAGGATGAAGGGGCGTGAGGAAACCGGGCGAGGCGGGTTCGCGCTTTGTCTACGACAGTTTTGACGCGGCGACGGCCCGGATCGAGGCGAATGAGCGCGTGGCCGAAGAGCGTTGGACGGCGTTGGAATGGCGTCTGGGCCAGATTGATGCGGTGCTGGAGCGGCTGGAACGGCGGATCTGGCTGGGCGTTTACGGGGTAGCGGCCTTTCTGCTGGCGCAGATGGCAGAGGCGTTGCTGCAGGCGGCGACAAGGTGAGGCAGGACGATGCAAAGCGGATTGGAACGCAAGGACATGCAGGCGGAAATGGGCCTGCGGGTCACGGATGGCCATGGGATCGAGGGCTATGCCAGCCTGTTTGGCAAGCGCGATCAGGGCGGCGATGTGGTGGTGAAGGGCGCCTATGCGGCCAGTCTGAAGCGGCTGGCGGCGGGGGGCCGTGCGGTCAAGATGCTGTGGCAGCATGACCCTTCCCAACCCATCGGCATCTGGGACGAGGTGCGCGAGGATGCCACAGGCCTGTGGGTCAAGGGGCGTTTGTTGACCGAAGTTGAAAAGGGCCGCGAGGCGGCGGCCCTTCTGGCGGCGGGGGCGATCGACGGGCTGTCGATCGGCTACCGGACCGTCAGGGCGGAACGCGACGGCAAGGGGCAGCGCCTTTTGCAGGAGCTGGAGCTTTGGGAGGTGTCCCTGGTGACGTTCCCGATGCTTCCCGAGGCGCGGGCGGCGGCCAAGGGCGATATGCCGGAGGCGGAAACCTGGCGCAGCCTTGCGCGGGTCTTGACCGAGGCGGCGCAGGCGATTTCCGGGCGCCCCTAGCCCGGTTTTCACGACCAGACACAAGGATGGAACAATGACCGAGACGAAGGCTCGGGCCGGGGAAGCTGTGCCCCCCGCCCTTCGACCTGCCCTCAGCCCGGGTGCGGAAGTGAAGGCCGCGCTTGAGGATTTCCTGAACGCCTTCAAGGGGTTTCAGGCGGAAGTGAAACAGGAACTGCAACATCAGAAAGAGCGTTTGACCATGCTGGATCGCAAACAGATGACCTTTGGCCGCCCCGCACTGGCCACCAGTGCCGAGGTGGAAGTGCCCCACAAGAAGGCCTTTGGCGCCT
>JALQYS010000294.1 GCA_023254015.1 Paracoccaceae bacterium | reverse complement strand
AGATGGTGCTGGACGAACAGCCCGGCGTGCTGGAAAGCGCCGTGGTGGGCGTGCCGCATCCCGATTTCGGCGAGGCGGTCTTTGCGGTTCTGGTGCCGCAAAAGGGCGTGACGCTGCAGGCAGAGGCGGTGCTTGAGGGCCTTAAAGACCGTCTGGCACGGTTCAAGCGGCCAAAGGCGGCGGTGGTGGTGGACGCCCTGCCGCGGAACACCATGGGCAAGGTGCAGAAGGCCGAGCTGCGCAAGACCTATGCGGGATGGTTTGCCTGAGCGCCTCCCCCGCCTTTTGGCAGGGGGGCCTGGTGCCGGGCCTTATGGGGGCTGCGATTTTTCGACGAAAAATCGGGGCCCTTCAGTCGAACGGATTGCCGTCGGCCTGCCGCAGGGCATCGCCGCATTCGGCAAGCGCCCCCATCGAGGCCGAAGAGCCCTGCAGCGAATAATCCATCACCGGCTCGCCCGCCGATGTGCGCAGATAAAGCCGGCTGCCCTCGGCGATCTCGTTCAGCAGGCGCACCGACTGATCGCTGTCGGGCAGGTTGAACAGGATGGAATTCTTGTAAAGGTCGGCGTCGTTCAGGTTCCAGGGCGAGCGGTTGCCGATCTGGATCTCCAGATCCGCCGTGTCGCCTTCACCAAAGTCCCAGGACGTGGAATAGAACTGCAGTTTCACGCTGTTGTCGGCATAAAGCCACAGGGTGAAGCTGTCGGTCTGGGCGTCCACCTCGGCCAGACAGGCGAAGGTGCCATCGTCAAAGCCGACGATTTCGACTTCCCAATGCTTGTGCTGGAAAAGCATCTCGGACTGGGCTTCGGCCAGCGCGGCCCCCGGCAGCAGAATGCTAGCGGCCAGCGACGCGGCCCTGATCCATGACTTCATCCTCTAATCCTCCGTCTGGCAAATGACGGCATGATAGAGCGGGCAAGACGGCAAAGCGCAATTGAAATCTGCACCGCCAAAGTGACGGTGCAGCCACAATCGAGGCGTCTGACCGGCGGGGCGTCTGACCGGCTGTCAGGCAATGCGTTCCCAGGCAGGAGGGAATTGGCCCAGAACATCGGCCAGGGCCTTGTCATCCACGGGGCCGGTGGTGGCGATGCGGGCGACAAGGCCGCGCCTCTTGTCCTCGGCCACCTCGGCCACATGGGCGGGCAGGCGCGCCTTTGCCAGCGCCGCATCATAGACCCGGGTGATGGCCCTGCGCCGCAGATCGGGTTTGAACACCTTGCCAACGGCGGTTTTCGGCAATTCGGGCAGAACCTCGATATGCTTGGGAACCGCGGCCTTTTCGTGGATGTGGCGCAGCGCATACTCCATCAGCTCGGCCTCGGTCACTTCGGCGCCCTTGACCAGCTCGACATAGGCGCAGGGGAGTTCGCCGGCATGGGCATCGGGCTGGCCGATGGCGCCGACGAAGGCCACCTTGTCATGGCCCATCATCGCCTCTTCGATGATGGCGGGATCAATGTTGTGGCCACCGCGGATGATGAGATCCTTGGCCCGGCCGGTGATGAAGAGATAGCCGTCCGCGTCCAGACGCCCCAGATCCCCGGTGCGCAGATATTTTCCGCCGGCAAAAAGCCCGGCGTTCTTGTCAACCTCGGTATAGGTGCTGCCGGCAAAGACGCCGGGGTTGTAGACGCAGATCTCGCCAATCTCGTCCACGGCGCATTCCTTCAGGCCCCCTGCCCCGTCAGAGGTGAGGATCTTCACCTCGCAATGCGGGAAAGGCAGGCCGACAGAGCCGATCTTCTTGTTGCCCTCTGGCGGGTTGATCGAGACAAGGCAGGTGCATTCGGTCAGGCCATAGCCTTCGACGATCTGCACGCCGGTCGCCTTTTCAAAGCGGCTGAACAGTTCGATCGGCAGGGGGGCAGAGCCGGAGAACGCTCCGCGCAGGCTAGAGACATCGGCATTGACCGGCCGCTGCATCAGCGCCGAAAGCGCGGTCGGCACGGTAACCATGTAGGTCACCTTCCAGTGTTCGACCAGTTTCCAGAAATTGTCGAACACCCCCTCGCCGCGATAGCCCTGCGGTGTCGGGAAGATCACATGGCTGCCGCTGGCGATCATCGACATCAGGATCGGATAGGCGGCAAAGACATGGAACAGCGGCAGCGGGCAGATCACATTGTCGGTCGGCTTGAACAGCAGGCGCTGCCCCAGCCAGCCGTTGTAGACCATGCCCGACACCTTGTGCTGGGCCACCTTGGGCATGCCGGTGGTGCCGCCGGTATGGAAATAGGCCGCGACGCGGTCGGTCGTCACGTCCTTGAAGATCAGCCGGTCGGCGGGCTGCTTGCGGCATTCGGCGTTGAAGGATTTGACATTGGCGGTATGGCGGATCGGGTTCTTGGGCCGGATCAGCGGCACGATCAGGCGTTTCACCCCACCGAGATAGCGCAGAAGGTCAACCTCGAGCACGGTTTTCACCGAGGGCGCATGTTTGACCGCCTCGGAAACCTTTTGCGGCAGGTCGGTTTTCGGAAAGGCCTTGACGGTAACCACGACCTTGGCCCTGGTCTCGCGCAGGATGGCCGAAATCTGCTCGGCCTCCAAAAGCGGGTTGATCGGGTTGACGATGCCCGCCACCGCGCCGCCCAGAAGGGTGACGGCCGTTTCCACGGTGTTGGGCAGCACATAGGCCACCACGTCGGTTTCGCCGATGCCCAGACTGTGGAACAGGTTCGCCGCCTGCGTCACCCGGCCGTGCAATTCGGCCCAGGTCAGGGTTTCCGATTTCGATCCGGGCCGGGACAGAAGCTGGTAGGAAAGCGCGGGCCGCGGGCCATGGGCGGCCTTGGTCCGCGTCAGGAATTCATACATCGAACGGGGAAGATCGCGGTCCTCCCAGGCGGATTCCGCCTCGATGGCCTGCAGATCCGCGCGCGACGCGAAAGAACCCATGGTCAATTCCCCCCCTTTTACCCGCCGCGGCGGCAGGCCCCCGTTTTCTGGCTGTTGCCTTCAATCTGGGGGGAGTTGCGCCATTTGCCAAGAAAAACAGCACGGGGAAAACGCAACGTCAGGGGAGTTGGGCGCCCTCAGGCCGCGCCGTCGGTGAATTGCAGACGGGCAAGGCGGGCATAAAGGCCATCTTGCGCCACAAGGTCATCATGGCTGCCCACGGCCACGATCCGGCCCTGATCCAGAACCACGATGCGATGCGCCTTCTTCACCGTGGCCAGCCTGTGGGCCACCACCACCATCGTGCGGCCCTGCGACAGATGATCGACCGCCTCTTGCACCGCGCGTTCGCTTTCGGCGTCCAGCGCGCTGGTCGCCTCGTCCAAAAGCAGCACGCGCGCATCGCGCAGGATGGCGCGGGCAATCGCCACGCGCTGTTTCTGCCCGCCCGACAGCATGACGCCCCGCTCGCCAAGGAAGGTGTCATAGCCCTGCGGCAGGGCGGCGATGAACTCATGCGCGGCGGCGGCGCGGGCGGCCTGCATCACCTCGGCATCGCTGGCGCCGGGGCGGCCAAAGCGGATGTTTTCCATCGCGCTGGCAATGAATGCGAAATCCTTCAAGGAAGCGCAGGCGATGATGGGTTTTGCCATGCTCGTGCCTATCCTGCCGGTGGTGATCGTGCCGACGCTGAACCTCGATACGAGCCTGTGGATGTATCTGGTGCCGGTGCTGGCGAACCAGACCCTGCTGCTCGAGCTGGCGAAAGGCCAGGAGCCCGCTGCGCTGGCCTACCTGCTCACGGCCGGCAGCAGCCAGCTGTTGGCCGCGCTGGCAGTATGGTTTGCGAG
>JALQYS010000199.1 GCA_023254015.1 Paracoccaceae bacterium | reverse complement strand
GTGACCTTTGCCAAGAAGCGCGGCGTGGCCATCATCATCGTCGGCCATGTCACCAAGGACGGCCAGATCGCCGGCCCCCGGGTGGTCGAACACATGGTCGATACGGTGCTGTATTTCGAAGGAGAACGCGGCCACCAGTTCCGCATCCTGCGCGCGGTGAAAAACCGCTTTGGCCCCGCCGATGAGATCGGGGTGTTCGAGATGACGGGTGGCGGCCTTTCCCAGGTGCTGAACCCCTCGGCGCTGTTTCTGTCCGAACGCGGGCAACCCAGCCCCGGCAGCGCGGTTTTCGCCGGGATTGAAGGCACAAGGCCGGTGCTGACCGAAATTCAGGCGCTGGTCGCGCCCTCGCCCCTTGGCACGCCGCGCCGCACGGTGGTGGGGCTCGACTCAGGCCGGCTCTCCACCATCCTTGCCGTGCTCGAGGCGCGCTGCGGCATCCCATTTACCGGGCTGGACGTGTTTCTGAACGTGGCCGGCGGCATGCGCATCACCGAACCTGCCGCCGATCTGGCCCTTGCCGCCGCGCTGGTTTCGGCGCGTGAGGATGTGGCCATTCCGGCCGAATGTGTGCTTTTCGGCGAAATTTCCCTCTCTGGCGCGCTGCGCCCGGTGGGCCAGACCGAAAACCGGTTGAAAGAGGCGGCAAAACTTGGTTTCTCACAGGCCATTGCGCCCAGCCGGTCAAAGCGGGCTGCAGTCGAAGGCATGAGCGTGCGGGAAATGCCCGACCTGACCGCCTTTGTCGGTGAGATGTTCGGCGCGGGCTGAGACCCGGCGGGAAGAGGTGACGGATGGACGGTTTTACCCTGATCGACGGCGTGGTCGCCTTGGTGATCGTGCTTTCGGCGATCCTCGCCTATTCGCGCGGTTTCGTGCGCGAGGCGATGGCGATTGCCGGCTGGATCGGCGCGGCGGTGCTGGCCTTTGTCTTTGCCGAAAGCGCCCAGCCCCTGGTCAAGGAAATCCCTGTGGTCGGCGATTTCCTCAAGGACAGCTGCGAATTGTCAATCATCGTCGCCTTTGGCGCGGTGCTGGCGGTGGGCCTCATCATCGCCTCGCTCTTCACGCCGCTCTTGTCCTCGGCGGTGCAAAGTTCGGTTCTTGGCGGGCTGGACCAGGGGCTGGGATTTGCCTTTGGCGTGCTGCGCGGCATCGTGCTGGTCGGGGTGGCGCTGTTGGTCTATGACCGCGCCGTGGCCGACAATACCGTGGCCATGGTCGACAATTCCCGTTCGGCCAAGATTTTTGCCAGCTTTCAGGAAAACATCGACGCGGCCGTGCCCGATGACGCGCCGGGCTGGATCCTGTCGCGCTACAACGCACTGACCAAGGCCTGCGCCGCCCCGCAGACGGCCGCGCCGGCCGAACCGGCCCCTTCGAACTGACAGGGGTGCATTGCGGCGGGCTTTGGGGGTGACAGTCCCGCGCAATGGGCCTAAAGGGGGGCCAGAGCCAACCTCAGGATTCGGAGAGCCCATGCGCCGCTTCCCCGCCCACCCGTTTTCCCCGCTCGACGATGGCGACAAGCTGAAAGAAGAGTGTGGCATCTTCGGGGTGGTTGGCGTGGCCGACGCCGCCAATTTCGTCGCCCTGGGCCTGCACGCCCTGCAGCATCGCGGTCAGGAAGCCGGCGGCATCGTTGCCCATGACGCGGTGCAGGGCTTCAACTCGGCCCGCCGTTTTGGCTATGTGCGCGACAACTTCACCAAGGCCGAGGTGATGAAGGACCTGCCTGGCAGCCTTGCCATCGGCCATGTGCGCTATTCCACCGCTGGCTCCAAAGGGGCCACGGCCATCCGCGACGTGCAGCCTTTCTTTGGCGAGTTTTCCATGGGCGGGGCGGCGATTGCCCACAACGGCAACCTGACCAATGCCGCGGCGCTGCGCCGCGAACTCATCGAACGCGGCTCGATCTTCCAGTCCTCCTCGGACAGCGAATGCATCATCCACCTGATGGCCCGGTCGATCCAGAAAACCATCGCCGAACGCATCAAGGATGCGCTGCGCCGGGTCGAGGGGGCCTTCTCCATCGTCGCCATGACGCGGACCAAGCTGATCGGCGTGCGTGACCCCCTTGGCGTGCGCCCGCTGGTGCTGGGCCGCCTCGGCGACAGCGCCTGGGCCCTGTCGTCGGAAACCTGCGCGCTGGACATCATCGGCGCCGAATTCGTGCGCGAGATCGAGCCGGGCGAGATGGTGGTGATCGAAGATGGCAAGGTGAACTCCACCCGCCCCTTCGCCCCGGCCGCCAGCCGCTTTTGCATCTTCGAACAGGTCTATTTCTCGCGCCCCGACAGCATCATCGGCGGCCGGTCAGTCTATGAAACCCGCCGGCAGATCGGCGTGGAACTGGCCCGCGAAGCCCCGGTCGATGCCGATCTGGTCTGCCCCGTGCCCGACAGCGGCACCCCTGCAGCCATCGGCTTTGCCCATGAAAGCGGCATCCCCTTTGGCATGGGCATCATCCGCAACCAATATATGGGGCGCACCTTTATCGAACCGACCGAGCAGATCCGCAACATGGGGGTGCGGCTGAAGCTGAACGTCAACCGCGCGCTGATTCGCGGCAAGCGGGTGATCCTGGTGGACGACTCGGTCGTGCGCGGCACCACAAGCCGCAAGATCAAGGACATGATCCTCGATGCCGGCGCGGCCGAGGTGCATTTCCGCATCGCCTCGCCGCCCACCTCCTGGCCCTGTTTCTACGGCGTCGACACGCCCGAACGCGCCAAGCTTCTGGCCGCCACCATGTCCGAGGGCGAGATGCGCGACTGGATCGGTGTGGATTCGCTGAAATTCATCTCGCTCGACGGGCTTTACCGCGCCGCGGGCGAGGCGACCGGCCGCGACCCCAAGGCGCCCCGCTTCTGTGATGCCTGTTTTTCGGGCGACTACCCTGTCGCGCCTTCGGACAAGATCGAGGAAGGCTTTCAGATGAAGGCGGCGGAGTGACCGGCGGGGCGTTTCCCGCCCCACCTGCCCGGGCCCTGCGCCACATCAAACACCCTGCCCCCCTTGCCCCATCCTCTGTGCTCAAATATCCCACGGGGGAAGGTGCAGTTTTCCTGAAAACTGCACCGCCGGGGGTGTGAAACCCCCGGTCCCACAGACGGAGCCAGAAATCCCATGTCCAGAAAACTCGCCCTCATCACCGGTGCCTCGCGCGGGATTGGCGCCGCCATGGCCGAACATCTGGCGCAGAAGGGCTGGGATGTGGTGGCCGTCGCCCGCACCGTCGGCGGGCTTGAAGAACTGGACGACCGGGTAAAAACCCTTGGTCTGCCAGGTGCGGGCCATCTGACGCTGGCGCCGATGGATGTGACCAATGAAGATGCCATGCGCCACCTCTGCCGGCAGGTCCATGACCGCTGGGGCAGCCTGCAGCTTTGGGTTCATGCAGCGGTGCATGTGGCGCCGCTCTCGCCCGCAGGGTCCCTGGACATGAAGGATTGGGACAAATCCATCGCCACCAACCTGCGCGCCACCGGCAGCCTCATCACGCTGGTCGAGCCGCTGTTGATCGAGGGCAAGGGAACGGCGCTGTTTCTGGATGACCCGCGCGGCGGGCAGAAGTTCTTTGGCGCCTATGGGGCGACCAAGGCCGGGCAGATCGCGCTGGCGCAAAGCTGGCAGGCCGAAACGGCGAAACTCGGGCCCCGCGTGGTGATCGCCACTCCTGGCCCGATGCCCACCGCTACAAGGGCGCGGTTCTTCCCCGGCGAGGACCGCAAGCCGCTGCTTGACCCGCGCGCCGAGGCGGCCCGGATCCTCGACGCGCTCTGATCGCGGCCAATTGCGGCAAACTCGTGGCTTTTGCCTTGGATTGCGGGCATTGGCAGATTCCGCAGCCGCCCCGTGCTAGAATGCTCTAGGGGGCGTTTTGTTGCATGAGGGTTCATATGACCATCTCATCCGCCATGACTGTGGCTGCCGTCCAGTCGGTGCATGCCCCTGCCCCACAGGTGCAGGCCATTCGCCAGCCCCCTTTGCCCGGCCTGCCGCAGGCCGAATCCCGGCCGGTGGCGACCGAAATCCAGCCGATCCAGCCGGTGGCCATGCCGCCGGTTGTCACCGCTCTGACGGCCGACTTTGCCGCAGGCCGCGCCGCCGCCGAGGCCGCGCGCGCCGCCTATCAGGCCGAGCGCCGGAACTCGCAAGGCTAGGGGCCAGAAAGGAAAAGGGCGGGTCTTTCGCCCGCCCTTTCCGCCTTATTCCGCCGCCGTCGCCGCAGGGTTGTTCGGGTGCGTCGTCCAGTTGGCGTATTCGCCCACCTTGCGGCCGGTACGCTCATCCAGCGCGCCCTTGGGCAGCGTCTTCATGGTGATGCAATTGTCCACCGGGCAGACATTGACGCACAGGTTGCAGGCCACGCATTCGTCGTCCTTCACCGTAAAGGTGCGGTCCTCGGACATGGCGATGGCCTGGTGACTGTTGTCCTCGCAGGCGGCATAGCAGCGGCCGCACTTGATGCACAGGTCCTGGTCGATATGGGCCTTGGTCACGTAGTTGAGGTTGAGGTACTGCCAGTCGGTGACATTGGGCACGGCGCGCCC
>JALQYS010000167.1 GCA_023254015.1 Paracoccaceae bacterium | reverse complement strand
ATCGCAAGGCGCAAGAGCGCACCGCCTATATCAACCACGCCATCATGAACCCGCCGGTTGACCGCAACAAATCGTCGGCCGACAGCTCGGATGTCTATATCCGCGTGGTCAAGGAAAACGATGCGGGCATCTTCGTGTCGGGTGCGAAGGTGGTGGCGACAAACTCGGCGCTGACCAACTATACCTTCGTGGCCCATGCCGGCCAGATTCCGATCAAGGATCCGGCCTATGCCCCGGTGTTCATTGTTCCGACCAACGCGCCGGGCGTCAAGATGATCAGCCGCATGTCGAACGAACACCGCGCCGCCGTGCTGGGTTCGCCCTTCGACTATCCCTTGTCCTCGCGCATGGACGAAAACGACGCGATCCTGGTGATGGATAACGTGTTCGTGCCGTGGGAAGATGTGTTCATGCACGGCGACGTCGATCAGGCCAATGACTTCGCGCCGAAGTCGGGCTTCAACGCCCGCGCCGCGATGCATGGCTGCACCCGTCTGGCCGTCAAGCTGGACTTCATCACCGGGCTGATGGTCAAGGCGCTGGAGATCACCGGCACCCACACCTTCCACGGCGTGATGTCGCGGATGGGCGAAGTCATCGCCTGGCGCAACACCATGTGGGGCCTGTCGGATGCGATGGCCAAGTCGAACATTCCGTGGAACGGCATGGTTCAGCCCGATCCCCGCTTTGGCACCGCCTATCGCACGATCAGCCAGATCGCCTATCCGGCCATCAAGAACATCATCGAAGCTTCGGTGACCTCGGGCCTGATCTATCTGAACAGCCACGCCAATGACTTCCTGAACCCCGAACTGCGCCCCTACCTCGACACCTACATGCGCGGCTCGGGCGGTGCGGATGCCGAAGAGCGCGTCAAGGTGATGAAGCTTCTGTGGGATACCATCGGCACCGAATTCGGCGGCCGCTCGGAACTTTACGAGATCAACTACCTTGGCTCGAACGACCTGACGCGCCTGCAGAACTACTGGGAAGCCCTGTCGCTGGGCGAGATGGACCGGATGAAGGGTCTCGTTGACACCTGCATGTCCGAATACGACCTGAACGGCTGGACCGTTCCCGACCTCATCAACAACGACGACGTGAGCATCCTGAAGGCGCGCTAAGCGCCTTCAGACCCAAGGCATTGAAAGAACAGAAGAAGGACGGACCAAATGGCCCTTAAAAAGCAACGTTTCATCACCGAGAAAGTGGCGGAATATCCGCCGGGCCATTGGTCCAACACCATTCGCGTCGGCGACCAGATCTGGCTGTCGGGCTTCACCTCGCGCGGGGCGGACCTGAAAACGATCCACGGTGTCGGCAATGCCTATGAACAGGCCAAGGTGATCTTCCAGAAGATCAAGGATTGCCTGGAAAACGCCGGCTCGGGTCTGCAGGACGTGGTGAACATGAACATCTATGTCACCAACATGGCCGACAACAAGGAAATCTGGCGCGCCCGCCAGGAGTTCTTCACCGGCGATTTCCCCTGCTCGACCCTGGTTCAGGTGGCTGGTCTCGGGACCCCCGAAATCCTTTTGGAGATCACCTGCCAGGCCATGGCCGGCAGCGGTTCCTGAGACCTCGCCGCGCCGGTTTCCCCAGACCGGCGCGGCCTTCCCAGAAGGCAGAACGAAGATGACATCGCATCCCGCCACTCCGATTGCAGCCGCCGAGGACAGCGCCGCCTTTTCGGCCCGCGATTTCCGCAATGCCATGGGCGCCTTTGCCTCGGGCGTGGTGGTGATCACCACGCGCACCGCCGATGGCGAAGCCCATGCGATGACGGCCAACGCCTTCATGTCCGGCTCGTTGGAGCCGCCGCTGGTGGTGATCTCGGTCGCGCTGACGGCCAAGATGCACGCCCATCTGGCCAAAGGGGCGGATTTCGGTGTGTCGGTTCTGGCCAGCGGGCAAGAGCGCGACAGCAACCATTTCGCCGGCCGCCGCAGCGAAGATCACGCGCCGGTGCTGGTTGATCTTGACGGAATTCCGGTCCTGTCCGGTGCCTCGGTCCGGCTGGCGGCACGGCAGGCCCATGCCTATCCCTGCGGCGATCACAGCCTGTTTGTCGGCCATGTGACGGCGCTGCAAACCGAAGCCGCCGAGACCAGTGAGCCCCTTGTCTATTACCGGGGCAAGTATGGTGCGCTGGCCTCCTGAAGGTCGGCGACAAGTTTGGAAATGAACCAAAAGTCCGGCGGCAGCGATTGCCGTCTCCGAGAAGTCTTGCCGTAAAGGGCATCTGGCCAATGAACAAACGCGCAAAACCCGCCACGATCGACGCCAGCCGGATCATCCCCGTTGCCGGGCAAGGCATGGGTGCTGCGGTGGAGCGGCGCGAGGATGAGCGGCTGGTCACCGGGCAGGGCCGCTTTGCCAATAACGTGAACCTGCCGCGACAGCTTTATGGTCATGTGCTGCGCTCGCCCATCGGTCATGCGCGCATCCGGTCGATCGACGTGACCGAGGCCAGCGCCGTGCCGGGCCTGGTCGCCATCCTGACGGGCGAGGATTACGCCGCCGACGGCTTTGGGTTGATTCCTTGCGTGTCGATCCCGCCCTCGATCACCGGCAAGACCTATCACGCCACGCCCTTCCCGCCCCTGGCGCAGGACCGCGTGCTGTGCGTGGGGGCCGAGGTTGCCTTCATCGTCGCCACCTCGGCCGAGGCGGCAGAGGATGCGGCCGAGCTGATCCACGTCGACTACGAACCCCTGCCGGTGGCCCCGACGCTGGAAGCCGCCATCGCTCCGGGTGCCCCGCGCATCTGGCCCGAAGCGCAGGGCAACATCTGTTTCCAGCATTGCATGGGCGATGCCGCCGCGACCGAGGCTGCTTTTGCCAATGCCGCGCATGTGACCCGCGCCACCATCCGCAACCAGCGCCTTGCCGGCGTGCCGATGGAGCCGCGCACCTGCATCGGCAGCTACGACACGGCCGAGGGGCGCTGGCGGCTGACCTCCTCTACCGCCAACCCGCACCGGATCCGGCTGCTTTTGGCCGAGAATATCTTCCGCGTCCCGGCCAACCGGATTCACGTCACGGCAGGCGATGTGGGCGGGGGTTTTGGCACCAAGGGCGGGCTTTATCCCGAAGAAATTCTGGTGCTCTGGGCCGCCTGGCGCATCGGGCGGCCGGTAAAATGGGTCTCCAGCCGCAGCGAAAGCTTCCTTGCCGATTTCAACGGCCGCGATCAGATTGCCGATGCCGAGATGGCGCTGGATGCCAATGGCCGCGCCTTGGCGCTGCGGGTCAAGCTGCACCACAATCTGGGCTGCATGCTGGGGCCGTCCACCGCACACCCGCCGCTGGTCGGCTCGCGCATGCTGTCGGGCGTCTATGCCTTTCCGGCCATGCATGTCGAGGTGAACGGCGTTTTCACCAACAGCCGCACCCTGACCACCTATCGCGGTGCGGGCCGGCCAGAAGCGACGATGATCGTCGAGCGGCTGATGGATATGGCCGCCGCCGAGATGGGCATTGATCCGGTG
This sequence comes from Paracoccaceae bacterium, assembly GCA_023254015.1. Classification (GTDB taxonomy): domain Bacteria; phylum Pseudomonadota; class Alphaproteobacteria; order Rhodobacterales; family Rhodobacteraceae; genus Tabrizicola_A. Next base: position 5,643 of record JALQYS010000167.1, on the reverse strand, counting down.
GACATCCGCCGCAAGAACTTCATCGCGCCGGCCCAGATGCCCTATCGCACCGCGATCGGTGAAACCTATGACTGCGGCGAGTTTGCCGCCATCACCGAAGACACGTTGCGTCTGGCCGACTGGGACGGTTTCGCCGCCCGCCGCGCCGCGACCGAGGCGAAGGGCCGTCTGCGGGGCAGGGGTCTGTCGTGCTATATCGAGGTCTGCGCCACGATCAGCGAGCGGATGGAGCTGCGCTTTGACAGTTCGGGCGGGCTGACGATCCTTGCCGGGACCTTCAGCTATGGTCAGGGGCACGAGACCACCTATGCCCAGATGGTGCATGGCTGGCTTGGCGTGCCCATGGACCGCATCCGCATGGTTCAGGGCGATACCGACATCATCTTTACCGGGCGCGGCAGCTTTGGGTCGCGCAGCATGACGGTGGGCGGGTCGGCCCTGCGGCAGGCTTGCGACCAGATCATCGTCAAGGGCCGCCGTCTGGCCGCGCTGCTCATGGGCCTGCCCGAGGCCGAAGTTTCCTTTGCCGATGGGGCCTTTCAGGGCGGCGGCAAGTGCCTGACGCTGGATCAGGTCGCGCGCACCTCCTTTGCCTGGGGCGTGCCGAAACCCCTGCCGGCCGACATGCGCAATGGCCTGGAAGGTGTGGGCTATTTCACGGCCGAGCCGCAGAACTATCCCAACGGCTGCTATGTGGCCGAGGTCGAGATTGACCCCGCGACCGGGGATGTCATCGTCGACCGGCTGAGCGGCATCGACGATGTGGGCGTCGTGGTGAACCCGCTCTTGCTTGAAGGTCAGGTGATCGGCGGGGCCGTGCAGGCGCTGGGTCAGGCCCTGAAAGAAGCCGTCGTGCATGACGCCTCGGGGCAGGTTCTGTCGGGGTCTTTCACCGATTACGCCATGCCGCGTGCCGCCGATGTGCCGCGGATGCGGCTGGACACCCGCGCTGTGCCGACCGCCACCAACCCCCTTGGCGTCAAGGGCGGGGCCGAAACCGGCACCATCGGCCTGCCGCCCGCCATCATCGGCGCCGTGGTCGATGCGCTGCGTCCCTATGGCATCCGCGACATCGCCATGCCCGCCACTCCGGCCCGGATCTGGGCCGCCATCCAGACTGCCAGAAAGACTGCCACATGACTCATTACTGCGTTTTCCGCCTTGATCGCACCGACGGCAAGGCAGCCGAAATCCGCGCCGCCACCCGGCCCGACCATCTGGCCTTCATGAAGGGCTATGCCGGGCGCGTGCTGATCGGGGGGCCTTTGCTGGATGCCGATGGCAATGCGCATGGCGGCATGATGGTGATCGAAGCCGAGAGCGAGGCCGAGGTGCGCGAGATCCTGTCGCGCGATCCGTTCGAGGTGGCCGGCCTCTCGGCCACCATCGAAATCTCGCCCTTCCGCTGGCAAACCAACCGCCCCGCCCATCTGCCCCCGTTGTGATAAAGGAAGCCTGACATGGAAATCTCTGGCGAACGCCGCCTTTCCCTGCCGCGCGAAAAGGTCTGGGCCGGTCTGATGGACGCCCGCGTGCTGCAGGCCTCGGTTCCCGGCGCGGAAAGCATTCAGGCGCAGGGGGGTGGGGCCTTTACCGCCGCTGTCGTCGCGGCCATCGGCCCGGTGCGTGCCCGCTTTACCGGCACCATCACCCCCGAAGAGGTAACGGCTCCCGCGCGCTATGCCATGGCGTTCGAAGGCGGCAGTGGTGCTGCGGGCTTTGCCAAGGGCAACGCCGTGGTCACGCTGGAGCCTGACGGCGACGGCACGCTTCTGGTCTGGAAAGCCTCCAGCCAGATCGGCGGGCGGCTGGCGCAGATTGGCGCGCGGTTGATCGACGCCACCGTGGCGCGCATGTCGCAGCAGTTCTTTGACAGGTTCGAAGAGGTTCTGGTGAACCCCGCCCTGCTGGACGCCGCCCCGGCCAAGGCCTCGGCCCCGGTTGCGGCGCCCAGCCATTCGGCCGGTCCGGTGGCCGTGGCTACGGCCCCTGCGGGCGTGGTGCAGATGCCGGCCTGGCTGGCAGGCTTGGCCATGATCCTTGGGGCCGCGCTGATCGCCTGGCTTGCGGCGCAGTAAGGGGGGCGTGATGATCCAGGTCTCGATGACGGTCAACGGCATTCAGGAAAGCCACGCGGTTTCGCCCCGCACGCTTTTGGTCAATTACCTGCGCGACCATTGCGGGCTGACGGGCAGCAACATCGGCTGTGACACCACGCAATGCGGCTGCTGCACGATCCATATGGACGGGCGCGCGGTGAAATCCTGCACGATGCTGGCGGTGCAGGCCGAGGGCGCCGACATCATCACGATCGAGGGCCTTGGCCGACCCGGCGCGTTGCACCCGTTGCAGGCCGCCTTCCGCAAGCACCACGCGCTGCAATGCGGCTATTGCACCTCGGGCATGATCATGCAGGGCGTCGATATCATCCGGCGCGGCCGGGCGGGGTCCGAGGCGCAGATCCGGCATGAACTGGAAGGCAACATCTGCCGCTGCACCGGCTATCAGGGCATCGTGGACGCGATTTCAGAAGTGGCGCAGGAAGCGCCCGAAAGCTGCGCGGGGCCGAAATGACGCTGCCGGCCTTTGACTATCGCCGTCCCGCCACCCTGTCCGAGGCGCTGGCCATTCTGGCAGACGACCCGCAGGCCCGCGCCTTTGCCGGGGGTCAGACCTTGCTGCCGACGTTAAAGCAGCGGTTGGCCCGGCCTTCGGTTCTGGTTGATCTGCAGGACATTCCCGACTTGCGCGGCGTCAAGGTGACCGACACCACCGTCGAGATCGGCGCGATGACGCGGCATTTCATCACCGAGACTGATCCCGCGATCCGCGCCGCGATTCCGGCGCTGTCGCATCTGGCCAGCGGCATTGCGCATCCGCAGGTGCGGCACTTGGGCACCATGGGCGGTTCGGTCGCCAACAACGACCCCGCCGCCGACTATCCCGCTGCCATTCTGGGGCTGAACGCCACGATCCGCACCACCCGGCGCGAGATTGCGGCGGATGATTTCTTTACCGGCCTCTTTTCCACCGCATTGGAGCCGGGTGAGCTGATCGTCTCGTTCCGCTTTCCGATCCCGCGCCGCGCGGGCTATCACAAGTTCCCGAACGAGGCTTCGGGCCACGTCACCGTGGGCGCCTTTGTGGTGGACACCGGGGCAGGGGTGCGGGTGGCCGTGAACGGGGCGGGGCCCTGCGTGTTCCGCCAGACCGACGCCGAGGCGCGGCTGTCGGCCGAATTTTCCCATGCCGCGCTGGAAGGGTTCACCCAAGACCCCAAGGGCCTGAACAACGATCTGCACGCCACGCCCGCCTATCGCGCCCAGCTGGCCGCCGTGGCGATGGGCCGCGCGCTTGACATGGCCCTTGCGGCCTAACCGGAGAGACCATCTTGAAATTCCTGTCCTTCACCCATCCCACCGGAGCAAGCTTTGGCTTTCAGCGCGGCGATCATGTGATCGATCTGGGCATCCGCGTCGGCGATGATCTGAAATCCTGGATTACCCGTCTTGACGTGCTGGCGCGCGACTATGCCGATGCCCCCGCCGATTACCGGGTCGAGGATATCCAGTTCCTGCCGGTCATCCCGAACCCCGGCAAGATCCTCTGTGTCGGCCTGAACTATCTGGAGCACCGCCGCGAGGGCAACCACGCCGAAACTGCCTCGGCCCCGCCCTTGTTCATCCGCTTTCCGCAATCGCAATGCGGGCATCTGGCGCCCATGGTGATCCCGGCGGAATCGGACGCCTTCGATTTCGAGGCCGAGATGGCCGTCGTGATCGGCAAGGCCGGCCGCCGCATTTCGCGCAAAAACGCGCTGGCCCATATTGCCGGGATTTCCGCCTATAACGATGGCTCGGTGCGCGACTGGCAGCTGGCGACCAACCAGTGGACGCCGGGCAAGAATTTCCCCGCCACGGGCGCCTTCGGCCCGGTTCTGGTCACGCCCGACGAGGTGCCGCTGACCCGGTCCTTGCGCCTGCAATGCCGGTTGAACGGGCAGGTCATGCAGGATGCCACCACCGATCTGATGATGTTCCCGGTGGCCGACCAGATCGCCCATATCTCGACCTTCGTCACGCTGGAACCAGGCGATGTGATCGTCACCGGAACGCCGGGGGGCGTGGGCTTCCGCCGCGATCCCAAGGTCTACATGCAGCCGGGCGATGTGGTGGAGATCGATCTGGAAGGCGTGGGCATCCTGCGCAATCCGGTGGTGAAGGAGCGTCTGTGATGACCCTTTCGGACGCCACCCGCGCCAAGCTGGCCCGTTGCGGGGCGGCGGCTGTCGCCAATGCGCTGCTGAAACGCGGCTTTCGCAACACCTTTGTCCTGGGGATGAAACCCGTTTCCCCCGGCCAGCCGCCGCTGATCGGCCCGGCCTTCACGCTGCGGTTCATCCCCGCGCGCGAGGATCTGGACACCATGGCGATCTATGCCCGCAACGACGGTCTGCACCGCCGCGCGATCGAAGAATGCCCCCCCGGCGCGGTGCTGGTGCTGGCCACCGGCGGCGATGCCCGCGCTTCGTCGATGGGTGACATGATGGCGCTGCGGCTGAAGATGCGCGGCGTGGCGGGCGCGATCACCGATGGTGGCTTTCGCGACGCCCCCGGCATCCGCGACACTGGCCTGCCGGCCTTTCAGGTGCAGGAATCCGGCCCCGCGACGCCGATCTGGCTGCACCCGGTGGAATTCAACGCGCCCGTCGGTCTGGGCAACGTCGCCGTCTATGCCGGTGACGTGATCCTGGGCAACGAGGAAGGCGTGGTGGTGATCCCCGCCCATCTGGTTGATGAGGTGGCCGACGAATGCCTTGAGGTCGCCGCCTATGAGGCCTTCGTTCAGCGAGAGCTGAAGCGCGGCCGGTCGATCTTTGGCCTGTTCCCCGCCACCCCCGAATCCCGTGTCGAATATGAAAACTGGGTGGCACAAGGCCGCCCCGAGGAGGACAAATGACCGAACAAGACGCCAAGGCGCTGGCCAAGACGCTGGAAATCCTGATCCACTCCGATCAGCTGGACCCGGAAAAATGGGTGAACTTCCCCGAATTCGGCCTGCGCCAGTATTTCTTCTGGAAGAACCCCGCCACCGGCGCCTCGATCGCGCTGTTGGAGTTTGACAAGGGCGGCCATATCCCGGTCAAGCATACCCATGCCTCGAATCAGTTCATGTACTGCCTGTCGGGCGACTATGAATACACCGACGTCGGCCTGCGGCTTAAGCCCGGCACCTTCTACATGAACCCCAAGGACCACCCGCACGGGCCGACCATCGCGCATGAAAAGTCGATCCTGATCGAGATCTACGACGGCCCGCACTATTACGAAAAGCCGGTGTTCCATACCGATGAGACCATCGGCGGTTTCATCGCTGGCCGGACGAGCCCTGGACCGAGGTGGCGAGCCTCAAGACCAAGAACGCCTTCAACGCGGCTGCCCGGCGCTGAAGGTGAGGGCGGGGGCTTAGGTGCAACTAAGGAACTAACCAGGGCTTGATTTCCGCTGCGATTCGACGCAATCGCGGCCCATGCCTGCACGTATCTATCAGCGCCCCAAGAATGCCATGCAATCGGGCAAGGCCCGCATTGAGGAATGGCTGCTCGAATTCGACCCGGCCGAGGCGAAGCGCCCCGATCCGGTG
>JALQYS010000072.1 GCA_023254015.1 Paracoccaceae bacterium | reverse complement strand
TTCCTTGCGCCCTGCCCGTCCTCGGGTCTGATCATCAATGGCACGTCGGACCGGATCGCGCCGCCGAAAGATACCCTGAACCTCGTGAACAAGCTGCACGAACAGAAGGGCATCACCATCACCCATGAGCAGATCGAAGGGGCCGATCACTTCTTCAAGGATGACGAGGCGCATATGAAGCCGATGATCGAGACGGTCTCGGCCTATGTGAAGCGCCGCCTCAGCGAGGTCAGCCGGTAATGGCCGTCGTCGACGAATTGTCCGACGCCCTGGCCCGCGACGTGCTGGCCGCTCAGGACGAAATGGACAATGACCGCTTCTATCTGGAGGTGGCCAAGGTTCTGTCCACCCTGTCGCCCTCGATGGAAGAAGGCTTTCTGACCGCCATCCGCATCCGCATGGCCGAACGGCGGGGGCGTGAATTCCTGGACAAGCGGATGGCCGCGCATCGCAAGGGCTAGGCCGTGGCGGACCTGCTTGACGCGCAATTCGCCTTTCTGAACGAGGCAGACCGGCTGAAATCGGTGCTGCGCGCCACGACGCTGGTCGATGGCTCGCGGCCGGAAAACTCGGGCGAACATTCCTGGCATCTGGCCCTTTATGCCATGGTGCTGGAGGGTCAGGCCGCACCGGGGGTGAACATCGACCGGGTGATCCGCATGCTCTTGCTGCATGATCTGGTGGAAATCGATGTAGGCGATGTGCCGATCCATTCGGCCAATGGCACGGCCCATGCCAGCGCCGAGACGGTTGCCGCCGAACAACGCGCCGCCGACCGGATCTTCGGCCTCTTGCCACCCGATCAGGCCCGCGCCTTCCGCGCGCTCTGGGATGAGTTCGAGGCGGCGGAAACCCCGGATGCGATCTTTGCCAAATCGCTGGACCGGGTGCAGCCGGTCATGGCCAACCTGATGTCGGGCGGCGGGACGTGGAAAACCTACAACGTCACCGCCGCGCAACTGGAGGCCCGCGTGGGCGTCAAGGTCGCCCGCGGGGCGCCTGCGCTTTGGGCCTGGGTCAAGGAAAAGACCCGCGCCTATTTCGGCTGACGTCTCGGGCGGCTTCGCCTTCTTGTCGTCAGCCCCCGACGAGAGCCCGCGACGGGAGCCTCCGACGAGCGAGGAACTCGACGAGGAGGAGGCAGAGGAATTTTCGGTATACATTTGCATACAACGCTTCCCAAACCCGGCCTTTTCCGCTATGAGGGCCGCAATCCGAATCCCCATATCTGAAAGGGCAAACCCATGACCAAGATCAAGGTGGCCAATCCCATCGTCGAGATGGACGGCGACGAGATGACCCGGATCATCTGGGACTTCATCAAGAAAAAGCTGATCCTGCCCTATCTGGATGTGGACCTGCTGTATTACGATCTGAGCATCGAAGAGCGCGATCGCACCAATGACCAGATCACCATCGACAGCGCCGAGATGACCAAGAAGGTCGGCGTCGCGGTGAAATGCGCCACCATCACCCCCGACGAACAGCGGGTCGAGGAATTCGGCCTCAAGCAGATGTGGAAATCGCCCAACGGCACCATCCGCAACATCCTGGGCGGCGTGATCTTCCGCGAGCCGATCATCTGCAAGAACGTGCCGCGTCTGGTTCCCGGCTGGACCCAGCCCATCGTGGTTGTGATTCGACTTGCTCGTGGCGGCGCCAAGAAGCGCCCTTTCTTCAACATCGTCGTGGCTGATGCCCGCGTTCGCCGCGACGGCCGCTTCATAGAGCGCGTCGGTTGTTACAACCCTGTCG
>JALQYS010000499.1 GCA_023254015.1 Paracoccaceae bacterium | reverse complement strand
CGAGCGCCAAGGCCAGCTACCAGGTCATGGCCGCTGCCTACCGCCGCATCTTTGACCGCTTTGGCCTGACCTACCGTGCCGTGGCCGCTGACAGCGGTGCCATCGGGGGCGACCTGTCCGAAGAGTTCCAGGTGATCGCTGCCACCGGCGAGGACGCCATCGTCTATTGCCCGAACAGCGACTACGCGGCCAACATCGAGAAGGCCGAGGCGCTGGCGCCGCAGGGTCCGCGCCCCGCGCCCTCCATGCCACTGGCCAAGGTGCACACGCCGGGCCGCAGCACCTGCGCGGCAGTGGCCGAGCAGCTCGGCACACCGCTGACGACCAACGTCAAGTCCATCGTGCTGGCCACCGACGAGATCAACGAGAACGACGAGATCGTCAAGAGCCAGGTCTGGCTGCTGCTGCGCGCTTTGCAGGAGCTGGGCTATACCACGGCCGAGCCGGTCGAAGCCGAATATCAGACCATGCACCTGGCCGTTGGCGGCGGCGATGCCGACTTTACCGCCAACCACTGGGTCACCCTGCACGATGCCTTCTTCCAGGAGTCGGGCGGCGAGGCGGTCATGTCGCGCGTTGGTGTCCTTCTGGAAGGCGCGCTTCAGGGCTATATGGTGGACAAGGCCTCGTATGATGCCGGCATCACCGATCTGGGCATGCTGAAGGACCCCGAAGTCGCCAAGCGCTTTGACGCCGATGGCGATGGCAAGGCCGACCTCGTGGGCTGCACCCCCGGCTGGGGCTGCGAGCGCGTGATCGAGCATCAACTGACCGAATTCGGCCTGCGGGATACCGTCACCCACAACCAGGGCTCTTACCAGGCGATCATCGGCGATGCGATTGCCCGTCACGCCAATGGTCAGCCGATCATCTACTACAACTGGGTTCCCTACTGGGTTTCGGGCGTGCTGGTCCCCGGCAAGGACGTGGAATGGCTGAGCGTTCCCTACAGCTCGTTGCCCGATGGCGCGACCGCCAACACCGTGTTCGAAGGCAAGAACCTTGGCTTTGCCGTTGATAATGTGACCGTCCTGGCCCGCAATGACTTTCTTGCAGCCAACCCGGCGGCCAAACGCCTGTTCGAAGTGGCTAAGATCCCGGTGAATGACGTGTCCGCCCAGGCGCTGGCGATCAGCAAGGGCGCCGACAGCACCGAAGAAATCTGGGGTCTGGCCGACAAGTGGATCGCGGACAACCGCGCCACCGTCGATGGCTGGCTGGCCGAAGCCCGCGCGGCCGCAAAGTGATCTTGGTGGGGCGTCCCTTGGGCGCCCCCCATTCCAAAAGGCAGATGCCATGGCGCAGACCACGCATTTCGTGTTCTTCCTGCTGGAAGAGTTCTCGCATCTGGCCTTTTCCTGTGCGCTGGAACCCCTGCGCATCGCGAATCTGGTTTCTGGCAAGCCCCTTTATCGCTGGACGCTCATCAGCGCCAATGGCACCACGGCCACCTGTTCCAATGGCTCGGTGACGCTGGTGCAGGGCGGGATGGAGCCGTTGCGGCATGTCGACCGGCTGTTCGTGATCTCGGGCATCAACATGCAGAACCACGTTACGCCCGAACTGCTGACCTTTCTGCGGCGCGAACGGGCGGCGGGCACGCCCCTTGGGGCGATCTGCTCGGGCGCCTATGTGCTGGCCAAGGCGGGGTTTCTGGATGGCCTGCAGGCCGCCGTGCATTGGGCCTACCACGATCTGTTCCTTGAGGAATTCCCAGAGGTCAAACTGGTGCGCAACGTCTTTGTCGCGCGCGAAAAGGTCATCACCGCCTCGGGTGGCACGGCGGCGGCCGACCTGATGCTGCATCTGATCGGCAGGGCCCATGGCGCCGATCTGGCCACCGAAGTGGCCGATCAGATGGTCTACAATGCCGTGCGCGAAGGCAGCGCGGCGCAGCGCGTGTCGCTGCAATCGCGCCATGGCATGCGCAACGGCCATCTGATGCGGGCGATTGCCTTGATGGAGGATCACATCGAAGAACCGCTATCGCCCAGCCTGATTGCCGAGGATCTTGGCATTTCAACGCGCCAGCTGGAACGGTTGTTCGGAAAATACCTCAACTCGACCCCCAAGCACTATTTCATGGAAATGCGGCTGAACCGGGCGCGCAACCTTTTGCTGCAAACCGAACAGTCGATCACCGAAATCGCCATGGCCTGCGGCTTTCGGTCGACCTCGCATTTCTCCAAGGTGTTTCGCGCACATTTCGGCAAATCCCCGGTGTCGCAGCGCACCACGATGGATTGACCCGCCTCAGGCGCGGAAATCGGCCACAAGCTGGCGGTGCAGCGCGGCGGGGGCCACCAGAATGCCGGGGGTCTTGGCCGCGGCCGAGTTGAAACGCAGAGGCTGCCCCGCGCGGTCGCTGACACCGGCGCCGGCCCGCGCGGCAATCAGGCTGCCTGCGGCGATATCCCACTCCCACGAGTCGCGGGCGGTGATCATGCCGTCATTGCTGCCATCGGCCACAAGGCAAAGCCGATAGGCGATGGACGACCTGAAGCTGCGTTTCAGATCGGGTGGCGGGCCACGCCAGTGATCTGGGGCCAGCAGGCTTTTCGACATCAGGATATCGGCGCCCTGCAGCCCCTTGCGGGCGCTGCAGGCAATGGGCTGGCCGTTCATCTGCGCCGCCCCATCGCGCGTTGCCGTGTAAAGCCTGTCGAGAGCCGGAAGGAACACCGCACCCGCCACCACCTCTCCCTTGTGGGCCACGGCGATCGAGACGGCAAAGTGCCGCTCGCCGGCGATGAAGGCCCGTGTGCCGTCGATCGGGTCGATGATGAACACATGGTCGCAGTCAAGACGGCGGGCGTCGTCAGGGGTTTCTTCCGACAACCAGCCGTAGTCGGGCCGGGCGGTGCGCAAGCCTTCCAGCAGCAGCGTGTTCACCGCAAGGTCGGCCTCTGTCACCGGGCCAAGGCCGGGCTTTTCCCAGACCTGCGGGCTGGCCTTCCAGAACCGCAGCGCCACCGCCCCCGCGCTGCGGGCGGCCTCGACGATCAGGGCAAGGTCACGCGCCGGCAAGGGTCAGCCCTTCGACCAGCAGGCTGGGCACCCGGGTGGACAGATGCGCCCGGGCGTCATTGGCGGCAATCAGGCTGCGCAGCATCTCGCGCAGGTTCCCCGCGATGGTGCATTCATTGACCGGATGGCGAATCTCGCCCCCCTCCACCCAGAACCCCGAGGCCCCACGCGAATAATCGCCCGTCGTGGGGTTGATGGTGGACCCGATCAGCGACGTGATCAGCAGGCCGGTTCCCATCTGTGCGATCAACGCGTCGCGTGTCAGGCTGCCGGGCGTGAGGTCAATGTTCGACGTGGCGGGCGACGGCGGCGAGGAGGTGCCGCGCGCGGCATTGGCCGTGCTGGCAATGCCCAGCTTGCGCGCCGTGGCCAGATCCAGCGTCCAGCCCATCAGAACGCCGTCCTGAACAATGGCACGGCGGGCGGTAGGCAGGCCCTCGGCATCAAAGGGGCGCGAGCCGGAAATGCGCGGGCGCAGCGGGTCTTCGATGATCGACAGGCCCTTGGGCAGCACCTGTTGGCCCAGCCCGTCGCGCAGCCAGCTGGCCCCGCGCGCAATCGAGGTGCCGTTCACCGCCGACAGAAGATGCCCAACCAACGAGGCCGCAACCCGTTCGTCAAACAGCACCGGAAAATGTCCGGTCCGGGGTTTTACCGCTCCGGCCCGCGCCAGTGCGCGTTCGGCGGCCAGTGCGCCGATGCCTGCCGCATCCGGCAGGTCGGCCTGAAACACCCGGCCCTCGCCGGCATAGTCGCGCTCCATCGCCGTGCCTTCGCCGGTGAAGGCCACCGCCGACACCGACCGGGACGTGCGGCCATAGGCGCCGGAAAAGCCGTTGGTCGCGGCCAGATGCACCCGGCGGGCGGAATAGCCCGCGCTGGCCTGCACCTGTGTAATGCCACGGGCCGCCATGGCCCCGGCTTCGGCGGCGCGGGCGTCGGCCTCCAGCGCGGCGGCGCTGGGTTCTTCGGCGGGATCGGCCAGTTCCAGCGCGGCAAGGTTCCAGTCGCGGGCGATCTGCGCAGGGTCTGCCAGACCCGCGGTCGGATCATCGGGCGCCTCACGCGCCATGGCGACGGCGCGTTCGGCCAGCGCCGCGATGGTGGCATCCGAGATGTCCGAGGCCGACACGCAGGCCTGCCGCCCGCCGATCAGCACCCGCAGGCCGATTTCCACCGCTTCGGACCGTTCCGCCTGCTCCAATGCGCCGGCGCGGATGTCGATCGAGGTAGAGCGGCCATCCACCGCCATGGCATCGGCGGCCTCGGCCCCGGCACGGCGGGCGGCGTCCAGCAGGGCATGGGTCAGACGTTCAAGCATGGCTGTCTCCTTTGGGCCTCCATGGGCCACAACAGCCCGGCCGGTGCAAGGGGCAACGCATAAGGCCGCCCAGGGCAGGGCGGCCTTTCGGGGTCAGATCGGGTTACTGCAGCTGTTGGCCATTGGCGTAGAAATGCTTGTCCTTGAACTCCAGCACCGAGGTCAGGGTATCCTCACCCTCGACCGCCTTGGCGAACATGGCCACCATCATCCGCGCGCCCATCGCCTCTTCCTCGCCGATGAGGCCCATCGCCACCAGCTTGTCCAGCAGCGTATTGCCGCCGACCAGCTTCAGCTCCATCTTGCCGGTGGGGGCAGGGATGCCCTGGAACGTGGTCAGGTCGCTGTTGTCAAACGTGAAGGCGCCTGAGCCCGTCAGTTCCGATCCGGCGATCCGCGCCGTGACATCGCGGATGTCCAGCGCGTGCAGTTCGGCATCCGGCGGGGCGTCTTCGGGCGTGGACATCAGGTCGGACTTCAGCAGAACCTTGCCTGCCGTGTCGATGACCAGCGTCGCCGGATCATGCGGCAGGCTGCCCATCGGATCGACCATCGCCCACAGCTCTTCGGACACCTGAAGATCGACGATCTTGCTCAGAAAGGTGAAATCCTGCGGCGCTTCGGCCTTGCTGACCGGCATGGTCAGGTTGAAGCCGCTTTCGGCATAGGACAGTTTCAGCTCCGGGAAGGGGATCTGCGCGCCCGACATCGTGGCCGTCACCGCCTTGCCCGAGCCCGCGAACATCAGCCGCGCGGCATCCATCGCCACCTGCAGCGCCCCACCTTCGGACCCGCCCACCAGCTTGCTTGCCCCTGTTTCATCGGTGATGTCGAAATCATAGTTCAAGGCGCCAAAGCTCAACGCGCTGTCCAGGGCAAAGCCAAGGGCCAGCGCCTTGCTGACCTCTTCTTCTTCCAGACCGGCAAAGTTGCCCGCGATCTTGCCCGCAAGGTCCGCCATGTTCACCGAGCCGGTCATCCCGGTCTTGTCGTCCTGCACGTCGATGTTCAAGGCCGCCGAAGCTGCGTTGAAGGTGCCATCCACCACGCTGGCCTCGGCCGGGCCGCTGACGCGCGAGGTCGATTGCACCGACGACAGCAGCACGCCGACCTTGCCCGCAGGCTTGCCATCCTCGGTCGGCAGGATCTCAAGCTCGACGCTGGGGGCGCTGACCGTATAGGTCATGTCGCCTGCGGCACCGGAAACGGTTCCGGTCAGCCCCGGCACCTTGACCGTGCCGCTGGCCGCAAACGCGGCGCCCTCGCCCTTGGCTGGGCCCGAGGAGGAAAAGGCGATCTCGTCGGACAGGGTGATTTCCACCGCACCATCGCCGGTATCGCGCAGCCGGATCTCGGGGATCGAGGTTTCGCTTGTTCCGGCCTCATTCTGGACGCTGGCCTTGAAGTCGGTGACGACCAGCGTATCACCATCGCGTTCCGCCGAGGCATGGCTGACGGTGCTGCCCGACGAGGCGTAGAAATCCTGCCAGTTCTGCCAGACCTCTTCGGGGGTCACGTCGGCCAAGGCGGGACAGGCGGCCACCAGTGCCGAAAGGGCGGCGCTTCCCGCCAGGGTCCAGGGTTTCATGATGGTCCTCATTATCAAATCGCTTTTCCTCAGCATCCGTCCCGAATGGCGCGGGGTCAAGGGATTCACAAGGGCGCTGCCATCCGTTAACAGGGATTTGCGGGTGCGCAGGGGGGTGGGGCATGCAGGGCAAGGTTGTGGCCATTACCGGGGCCAGCCGGGGAATCGGTGCGGCGGCGGCACGGGTCTTTGCGGCGGCAGGCGCCAAGGTGGTGCTTTTGGCGCGCACGCAACGCGAAATTGATGCGATTGCCGCCGAAATCGGGCCTTCGGCGCTGGCGCTGCGCTGTGATGTGGCTGACTGGACCTCGGTGCAGCGGGTGGTGGCGACGGTCTTGCAGCACTTCGGGCGGCTGGATGTCTTCATCAACAACGCCGGCGCGATCGAGCCGATCGTCCGTCTGGCCGAGGCCGAGCCGGGTACCTGGGGGCGCGGCATCGACGTGAACCTCAAGGGTGTGTTTCACGGCATGCGGGCGGCGATCCCGGTGATGCGGGCGCAGGGTGGCGGCACGATCATCACCGTGTCGTCCGGCGCTGCGCGCAATGCCTATGAAGGCTGGTCCAGCTATTGCGCGGGCAAGGCGGGGGCGCTGATGCTGACCCAGGCCGCGCATCTGGAGGAAGGCCCGCATGGCATCCGCGTCCTGGGCCTGTCGCCCGGAACCGTGGCGACCGAAATGCAGGTCAAGATCAAGGCCAGCGGGGTGAACCCGGTCAGCCAGCTTGATCCTTCGGTGCATGTCCCGGCCCAGTGGCCGGCGCGTGCCTTGTTGTGGATGTGCGGGCCCGAGGCCGATCCGTGGCTTGGCACCGATGTGTCGTTGCGCGATGAAGGGGTGCGCAAGGCAGTGGGGCTTTATCAATGATCGACATCGCACGCGACGAGGGGCTGTGGGTTCTGACGCTGAACCGTCCCGACAAGGCCAATTCCGTGACAAGGGCCATGCTGACCACCCTTGCCGACACGGTCGAGGCGGCACGGGCGGCGGGGGCCGCGGCCTTGGTGCTGACCGGGGTGGGCAAGGTGTTTTCCGCCGGGGCCGATCTGGACGATGCCCGCGCGGGCCTTGCCACCGATCCGGTGTGGGAGCGGCTTTCTGCCGCCGTCGCGGGTTTTCCCGGCCTGACCATCGCGGCGTTGAACGGCACGCTGGCCGGTGGGGCGATGGGCATGGCGCTGGCCTGCGATCAGCGGCTGGCGGTGCCGGGGGCGAAATTCTTTTACCCGGTGATGAAGCTGGGCTTTCTGCCGCAGCCGTCAGACCCGGCGCGGCTGGTGGCGCTGGTGGGGCCTGCGCGGGCCAGGATGATCCTGATGGCCGGGCAAAAGATCGAGGCCGACGAGGCGCTGTCCTGGGGCCTGATCGACCGGATCGTGCCGGCCGAGGCCCTTATGGACACCGCCCGCGCGCTGGCCGCCGATGTTCTGGCCGCAAAGCCCGGCCATGCTGCCGCGATCAAGGCCATGCTGGGCTGACCCGCCCTACCTGCGCAGCAACAGCCGGAACCCGGCTGAGGCCGCCCAGCCCGCCGCCGCCGCCAGTGCGAGGGAGATCAGCCCATAAAGCAGGGGCTGCTCATGCGCCATGACGTAAAGCGTCCGCTCCAGCCCCGCCTTGCGCACGCCGATCCCCCGCTCCATGCTGTCGATCACCCGCCCGTTGCGGGTGATATACATGCGCACCCTGTAATCGCCTTCGATCAGGTTCGCGGGCAGGGCCACATCGGTGCGAAACAGGGTTTCATCGACCAGCTGAACCTGCCCTTCCATCAGGCGGTAAATGTCCTGACGGTTGCGGATGCGCTGCAGCGCCTCGACGAACTCTTCCGACCCTTCGGCCTCGGAGGCGCTGCCGATGGCGCGGATCGCGTGGTCCAGCGTGATCTTGTAGCGAAGATCATCGGTTTCCGACAGGATATCGCGCAGCTTGCCCGTGGTGGCCACCGCGTAAAAGGACGGCGCCGCATCCACCGTGATCGAGGAGGTGTTGACCCAGATCCCGGCCACCCGCTCTTTCCGCCGGATGACCAGCGGCAGCGCAGGCCCTTCGACCGTCACGATCACCTGCAGCGGGGCGTCCGTGGGGGCCGGGGCCTCGCGTTTCACCGCGCCATAGACCAGGATTTCCGAGCCGTCAAAATTCGCCGTTATCGCCACCCGGTTCTGCGACAGGCCCGAGACGATCTTTTCCTCCGCCACCGCCGGACCGGCCAAGAGCAGACCCAGCGCCAGAAAAAGGCGCACGATCATGGCAGCACCAGAGGTGCGATCGAAAACAGTTCTGCCGGGCGTAGCAGCAGATCCAGCCCGATCTTGATCGCCACCGCCAGCACCATCAGCGCCAGAAGGATGCGCAACTGCTCGGCCTTCAGCTTTACCCCCACCAGCGTGCCCAGTTGCGCCCCGATCACCCCGCCCGCAATCAGCATCAGCGCCAGAAGCATGTCGACCGTATGGCTGTTGACGGCATGCACAACCGTGGTGAACCCCGTGACAAAGATGATCTGAAAGAGCGATGTGCCGATCACCACCTTTGTCGGCATGCCAAGGACATAGATCATCGCCGGCACAAGGATGAACCCGCCGCCTACCCCCATGATCCCGGCCAGAAAGCCCACGAGCGCGCCAACGGCCAGCGGCGGCAGAACCGAGATGTAAAGCCCCGAAGCGCGGAATTTCATCTTCAGCGGCAGGCCATGCACCCAGGTGTGCACATGGGCCCGGCGCACCGGCGCGGCCCCCGCCTGCCTGCGCGCCCTCAGCAGCGCCCGGGCGCTTTCGACAAACATCATGCCGCCGATCAGCCCCAGAAACAGCACATAGGACAGCTGCACGAACAGATCGACCTGCCCCAGCGCCGACATGTAGGAAAACACCCGCACGCCCGCCCATGATCCGGCAAGCCCGCCGATCAGCAGCACAAGGCCCATGCGGAAATCCACCGCCTTGCGCTTCAGCTGCGCCAGAACCCCCGAAATGGACGAGGCCACCACCTGATTGGCCCCTGTGGCCACCGCCACCCCGGGCGGCACGCCGATGAACAGCAGGAAGGGCGTTATCAGAAACCCGCCGCCCACCCCGAACATGCCCGACAGAAAGCCCACGATGCCGCCAATGCCCAAGAGCCAGATGGCGTTGACCGAGACCTCGGCGATGGGGAGGTAGAGTTGAAACATCGGGTCATCGTCGGGAAGGGCCTGATTTCCGAACCTGCGCCTGTTCGCAGGCCTTGTCAAATCCAGATATGGGCGGCGGTCCGGCCCGGGTTTGCGCCCGGTTGCCCCCCCGGGCCAGCTTAGCCGATCCCGTCAAAGCCATATCCGAACCGCGCAATGTCTTCTGCGCAATCTTCGGCGATCAGGGCGGCGTCGCGGTCGGTGAAATAAGGCCGCCAGTCGCGGGAACGATCGCTTTCGTTGGCCCGTGGCAGCGGCGCCAGCCGAAAGCCCAGATGCGCCTCCAGCGGTGCCAGATCGGCCTCCAGATGCTCCAGCCGTGCGAAAAGCTGGCAGCGCTCCTGCCCGGTGCGGTCCCGCATGTAGGCGGCGGCGGGCCAGAGCCGGAAGGCAGTGCGCGTCTGCGGGTGATGGAGAAAGCCGCTGAAATCCAGCGCCTTGGCCAGGCCAACGGCCGGATGGGCAAAGCCCTGCCCGCGCAGCCAGTGGTAATAGCTGACCGCCCGGTCCCAGGGGTTGCGCACCAGCGTAAAGCAGAACATCCCCGCCAGATCGTCCGGGCCCAGAACCCCGTCGATATCGGCCAGGGTCGAGTGTTTCCACAGCCGCCCCGCCGCCTTCAGTGCCTTTACCCGCGCCCGCCTTGCCCGTGCCTTCGGCGTATCGCCGATCAGGATGTCATCCTTGCGCGCCCGGCCCTCCAGCGCCAGCGTCAGCGTCGTGCCCCCGGTTTTCGGAATATGGACAAAGACATAGCGGCGACCGGGCGAGATGATCATGGCGCTGCCTCCGTTCTTGAAGGCCGGTCTTTCATACTGGTGAAAGTATCCCCGCCGAAAGCTCTGCCGGTGAATGCCGGACGCTTTGCGGGGGATATTCGGGCCAATATGAAAGGCATGGCTAGACCGGGTTCAACAGGGGCAGGCCCTCGGCATGGGCGATCAGGTTCTCGACCGCCATCAGTCCCATGCTGGTGCGCACCTCAAGGGCTGCCGTGCCAAGGTGGGGCAGAAGCGTGACATTTTCCATGGTCAGCAGCGCCGGATGAATCTGGGGTTCATGCTCGTAAACGTCCAGCCCAGCCCCGCCGATGGCCCCGTGCTGCAGCGCATGGGCCAGCGCCGCCTCGTCCACCACATCCCCGCGCGAGATGTTGACAAAGATCGCGCCGGGTTTCATCGCGGCCAGCTGCTCGGCGTTGATGAGGTAGTGATTGGCAGGCCCGCCCGGCACCGCCACGACCACCACATCTGCCGCCATCGCCTCGGTCAGGCTGACGGCGCGGGCGGGCAGGCCCGGCTCGGCCTCGGAGCGGTTGTAGTAAAGGATTTCCAAGCCAAAGCCGTGATGCGCGCGCCTGGCAATCGCCTTGCCGATCCGGCCCATGCCGATGATGCCCAGCGTCTTGCCCGAAACATGCAGGCCCAGCATCTGCGTCGGATGCCAGCCCTGCCACTTGCCTGCCCGCACCAGACGCTCGCCCTCGCCGGCGCGGCGGGCGGTCATCAGGATCAGCGTCATGGCGATGTCGGCAGTTGCGTCCGTCACCGCACCGGGGGTGTTGGTCACCACAAGCCCCGCCGCACGGGCTGCAGCCAAGTCGATGTGGTTGAAGCCCACGCCAAAGTTGGCAAGGATGCGCGCCCGGGGATCGGGCACATCGGCAAAGACCTCGGCCCGGTAAAGATCGCCCAGCGTGGGCAGCACGGCGTCAAACTCGCGCAAGCTGGCGCGCAGTTCTTCCGGCGTCAAGGGAAGCGTGCTGGCCCGCGCGGTCACGTCGAACCGCGCGCGGGCGGCCTGCATCACGGGGTCGGGCAGGGGGCGGGTGACCAGCAGCTTCATCAGAACATTTTCCCGCCCAAGGGCACCTCATGGCCCGGCCCGATCAGCACCACCTCGCCATCTTCATCCGGCAGGCCCAGGATCAGCACCTCGGACATGACCTTGCCGATCTCCGCGGCGAGATCCGCGTCGGTCCCGGCGGCGAAGGACTCGAAGCGGCTGCCGTCGAACCGGAGGATGTGGCTGGCGGTCCAGCAGACGACCGCGCCATCGGAGGCAAAGTCCAGCCCCGTG
>JALQYS010000303.1 GCA_023254015.1 Paracoccaceae bacterium | reverse complement strand
AACTGCCCTGCCTGCGCAAGGATTTCCTCTACGACACCTATCAGGTGACCGAGGCCCGCGCCCTTTCGGCAGATTGCATCCTCATCATCATGGCCTCGGTCAGCGACGCGCAGGCGCAAGAGCTGGAGCAGGCCGCCTTCGCCCATGGCATGGATGTGCTGATCGAGGTGCATGACCGGGCCGAACTTGACCGCGCCACGGCCCTGAAATCGCCCCTGATCGGCATCAACAACCGCAACCTCCACACCTTCGAGGTCACGCTGCAAACCACGCGCGATCTGGCGCGCCATGTGCCCGAAGACCGGCTGATCGTCTCGGAATCCGGCCTGTTCACCCCGGCCGATCTGGCCGATGTGGCCGCCTATGGTGCGCGCTGCTTCCTGATCGGCGAGGCCCTGATGCGGCAGGCCGATGTGACGGCCGCAACCCGCGCCATCCTGGCCCGCCCCCTCACCTCCGAGGGCGGCGCATGACAAACCCGCTGAGCCATTTCGACGATCAGGGCCAGGCCCATATGGTCGACGTTTCCGACAAGCCGGTGACGGCCCGCATCGCCGTGGCCCGCGGCCATGTGGTGATGTCGGCCGAAACCCTTGCCCTCATCACCTCGGGCACGGCAAGGAAGGGCGATGTTCTGGGCGTGGCGCGGCTTGCCGGCATCATGGGGGCCAAGAAAACCGCCGATCTGATCCCGCTCTGCCACCCGCTGCCGATCACCAAGGTCGCGCTGGACCTCACGCCCGACCCGGCCCTTCCCGGCATCATCGTCGAGGCCACGGTCAAGACCGGCGGCCAGACCGGGGTCGAGATGGAGGCGCTGACCGCCGTCTCGGTGGCCTGCCTGACCATTTACGACATGGTCAAGGCGGTGGAGAAATCCATGCGGATCGAAGGCATCCGGCTGGTGCTGAAAGACGGCGGCAAGTCGGGCCGGTTCGAGGGGGCGCCATGATCACCGTCGAAGAGGCGCTGGCGCGCTGTTTTGCCCTTGTCACCCCCCTGCCCGCCGAACCTGTCGGCCTGCGCCAGGCGGCTGGCCGGGTTCTGGCCGAAGCTGTCAGCGCGCGGCTGACCCAACCGCCCTTTGACGCCAGCGCGATGGACGGCTACGCCCTTGGCCGCGTGGGCAGCGCGGGCGACCGCTTTGCCGTGGTGGGCGAGGCCGGCGCAGGCCATGCCTTCACCGGCACACTTGCCCCCGATCAGGCCGCGCGCATCTTTACCGGCGCGCCCCTGCCGCAGGGGGCCGCCACGATCATCATTCAGGAAGAGGTGGATGTCGACGGCGCGGCCATCACCCTGAAGGTCGATCCCCGCCCCGGCGACCACACCCGCAGGCGCGGGCAGGACTTTGCCGAAGGCGACACGCTTTCCGCCCCCCGGCGCCTGCGCGCCAATGATCTGGCCCTTCTGGCGGCGATGAACATCCCCGAGGTCCGCGTCTCTCGCCGCCCGGTCGTGGCCATCATCGCCACCGGAGATGAGCTGGTGATGCCCGGCGAAACGCCCGGCCCCGACCAGATCGTCGCCTCGAACCTCTTCGCGCTCGAGGCAATGGCCCGGGCCGAAGGCGCCGAAACCCGGCTCTTGCCCATCGCCCGTGACCG
This sequence comes from Paracoccaceae bacterium, assembly GCA_023254015.1. Classification (GTDB taxonomy): domain Bacteria; phylum Pseudomonadota; class Alphaproteobacteria; order Rhodobacterales; family Rhodobacteraceae; genus Tabrizicola_A. The sequence goes on along the minus strand of JALQYS010000303.1, from coordinate 844 downwards.
GGAAGAGGATCTGCGACAGGTCTTCGATCTGGCCGCCGGGGCCGATCTGATCGTCACCATCGGGGGTGCCTCTGTCGGAGACCATGATCTTGTCGGCAAGGTCGCTGCCGACATGGGACTGGAACGCGCCTTCTGGAAGATCGCCATGCGGCCGGGCAAGCCGCTGATGGCCGGCCGCCTCGGCGCGTCGCTGATGCTGGGTCTGCCCGGCAATCCGGTGTCGGCCATCGTCTGCGGCCATCTTTTCCTTGTGCCGATGCTGCGCGCCCTTCAGGGCCTGCCGCAAGAAGGCCCCCGGCCCGCCCGGGCGCGGCTGGCCGAGGATGTGGGTCCGGCGGGCAACCGCGTGCATTACATGCGCGCGCGTCTTGCGCCGGGCGACGACCTGCCCCTTATCTCTCCCTTCGTCTCGCAGGATTCCGCCCTGTTGCGCATCCTGACCGAGGCGGACGCACTGCTGGTCCGCCCCCTTGGCGACGGCCCGCGCCATGCCGGCGAGGTGGTGAACTATCTGCCGCTGTGACAGGTCGGAGCGGGTGAAATCCGCACGGATTTCAGCGCCGGAAGTCGGGCAAACGGCGGTCACCCAGCCGCAAGCCGTGTTCTTTTGCTTGACACGAGGCAGGAACAAGGGCAGAACATAAAGGAAACAACAGCCCCCGGGGTGTGGAATGCTGACGCGCAAGCAGTTGGAACTTCTGGATTTCATCAAGACACGGATGGACCGGGACGGTGTTCCGCCCTCCTTTGATGAAATGAAGGACGCGCTGGACCTGCGGTCGAAATCTGGCATCCATCGGTTGATTACCGCCTTGGAAGAACGCGGCTTCATCCGCCGTTTGGC
>JALQYS010000361.1 GCA_023254015.1 Paracoccaceae bacterium | reverse complement strand
GAGGCCCAACTCCCGCGCCGCGGCGAGATTGGCCGCGGTCAGCGTGACGTTCGTGCGCTGTTTTTCTGTAGACGCTTGCGGCATCATTACCTCCACTTACACACTAAAAATACACACAAAACGTGGTCTTCACAAGGATGCCGCAGGAGTGTTTTCGCATCCTCTGCTGCTGAGACCCTGAAGGACTCGGACGGACGCGGTCTCCGGCGGATGTTACGAGTATGCGCGCCTGACAAAGCATCAACACCCAAGCTTGCGATGTCCAAATAATGAATGAAGCAGGCCCGCCGCAAATCTGCGACAGGCCGTTCCCCTTTCGACCCGCTCCGGAGCAGATATCCGCTGAGATGAGAACTTCGTATTCAGTAAAGCAAATATCACTTCACCGCCCGAAAAGTTTTCCGGCGGCAATGCGTCCGGCTTCCCAGATCCCCGAGGCACCTCGCGACAATTCCTTCGATAACGAACGGGCTGCATCTATCCCCGTTATGCGTCGGCGGTTGCGCTGTGTCGCTAAGGCGTCCGATGCGCTCTGCGCGATCGCGGCAGTCAGTTGGTTAAGGTTCCACACCTGACCTTCAGAGACCACGGGGATTGCCTCACGGCAAGACAGGTCAGCGCAGATTGCTGCGCTTGCGGCCGCGATAGTTGTCTGGGCTTCTGTCGGCAGGAGATGTTCTGGAAAGGGCCAATCGGGAAGCAGTTGGTCGACCGCATTCGCGACGATGGTTATGGGCGGAAGCCGACGCAGCGGTCGGGCGGCGAAGGCGGCATTCATCATCTGGAGCAACCCGACATCTGGCGCACGTGCGGGTCGGTTGGCGCGGACGACCCAGAGGAGGTGGTCACACTCCAGAATCTGCGCGAGCAGCGCTTCAGCGATTTGATCGCTGCCGTCGATCCCCTGACTGTCGATCACCGAATAGGTCATCCCATCGATATCCAGCGCGTAGCGTGTCAAGCCCGGTGTCGTGGGAGCCATATCGGTCTCGGCGACGGCGTTTCCTGCCAGCCGGTTGATCACGGTTGATTTCCCCGCAGAGACTTGGCCTATAACCAGCAGACGTATCGGCTCGTCAGGCTGCGCCAAGATGTGCTTGTCGAAATCGGCGGAACCGAGCTCAATCTTTAGCAACTCTTCGTCCGTAAAGCGCAGATGGCCAGAATGAAGATCGACCGCTGCACGCGCGACCTCTTCCAGGATGATCTGCTGGACAATTGCGACGCTGAAGTTCTTCATCTCGCCGCCGTCTGCCCCACTGGTCACTGCGCCCTGGATTTCCTGCATTATGGCTGCCGGTGGGTTGGTGATTAGACGCTTCGCGCGCCATGCCCAGCCGGCCACGGTGGCACCGCGCTGAACCCAAGCCTTGTTTTCCCAGATCCAGAGGATCGTCTTCAGGCTAATCCGGTCGGAGAAGGGCACCATGTCATGCAAGTTTCGCCGCAGGCGGACCATGACACGGTCAGCCAGCAACAAAGCTTCGGGGATCGAGAAGTCGAGGGCACTCTTCTGACCCGCCGACAACCGCTGTGCCGCCTGCTCGACCAGATCGAGGGCCAGCCTGCGCAAGTCGCCCCAAGGGCGCGGTTCCCGAGTAATCTCCGCGCAGAGGCTGTTGAACACCGACAACTCCCGTTCGGTCCATTCCGGATTTGCCGCGACGATCGGAGCGTGGCCTGCATCAACGCTTCCGGGAACCCGCCTATGGCGCATCTTTCGGAGCAGCAGGAGGACGAGCCGGAGCATCAAGATCAGGCCGAGCGTAATCCCGACAAAGGGCAACAGCCAGTCGTGCTCGGCCAGCCAGATGGTGCCAAGAACAATCAGCGCCAACCAGGGCAGGGCGTAGATCAGGGCCGTCAGCAAAGCTGGGCTGCGGGCGATACGTTTCAGGATAGTCTCAACCGGCAGCACGGTCGCTATCCTTGACCTCGGCCTGCGAGAAGGCGGCTAGGTATCTGTCCCGCATCGCTTGCTCATCGACCGTGCGGCCTGCCTTTGTGTGATACATCCAGTAGGCCGCTGCCCGCCCCACGGCATAAGTTGAGGCAAAGCCATAGCCTGCAGTCAGTACAGGAACAGCCGTCTGACCCACCACCGGGATTAAACCGGCAAGGCTGCGTCCAAGGATACCGATAAGAGCGCCTCCTACGACGCCTGTCCCGAGGGCCGAGACAAAGGCGATCAAACGGTCGCGGTCCCACGGCAGGCCATAGCTGTTCGCCAAGGCTGTGACCAAGGCGAGTTGGAGGGCCGGGGCAGTCGCCGCACCGACTACGGGCACGGCCCCAGAGGCAGTCGCCATGCCTGCATAGCGTAGGACTGTGCCCCTGTGGGCAAGAAATGCCGCCTCTTCAGCATCGCTCGCCTTTTGCCGGTCCATCAGAATTGCGACCGAGGGCAGCTTACTGGCCAAGGCCTGCTTCAGCTCTGTAAGATCTGCGCTTGATGGCGTCGAAAGGTCCAAGTCAATCCAAGGCAGATCCCGTTTCGTTGCCCTCTGAAACAGTGCCTGGTTCGCCGATCGAATCCGTTGGCGTTCGGCCGGATCAGCAACTTTGTCCGCTGCGCTGTGCAGGACGACTACCGGCAGATCGGGTTTCTGGCGGATGACCTTCGCCAGCGCTTCTGCGACCTTACCCTGCACAGGATCGTCGAGGCGCGAAAGAACGAGGATCATCTGCGATGCGTTACCGTTCGACGCGATATCCGCATCTGGGTGGTAGCCCACTTCACCAAGCCCACGTGTGTCCAGGAAACGAAGGACGGGATCATCTGTCGGAAAGTCGTAGGAATCCGCCGTGCGGGTGCAAGGGACGAAGCCGTTCCCGATCTCTGCAGCATCCTGGCCCGTCATGGCCTGCACCAGTGACGACTTGCCGGCGCCGGTCTTGCCAAGCAGCCACAGGACGGGGATTGAACGATCGGATGGACGAGAGTGGGCTGGAGTCCCGGTGTCGCGCCCCCACAACGCAGACGCTCCGTCCGACACTCTGGACCAAATGTAGGAAGGCCCAGCAGTGACATAACCCAAGGCCGAACGGGCTGTCTCGGTCCAGCCACCCGCTGCTTTCTGGAAGATCCGGTCTGTCCGCGCGATCGCCGCGAGTTCAGCATCGTGAAGAACGCCATCTGCAGCGGCGATCTCGGTCAGGAAAGCGAGTAGCTCGGTCTTCAGCGTTTCGAAATTGCAGTCGGGGTTGTCCCGCTTGTAGATGGCCAAGGCCTCGGCAATCTCGTCAACGCTGCGACCTTCGGCACTGCGCTCGATCACGGGCAACGCCGCAGCGACGTAAGCGGGATCAAGACCCCATTCCGAGATGAAGTAATCGGCGATCGTTGCTCGCTCTGCGTCGTCGACCTCCTCCGCTTCCATGGCCACGCGAATGGCCAGTGAAGCCATCAGGTCGAACAGAGCGGCACCAAGAACGTCGATAGGAGTGTTAATGAAGGCGGGCACCTTTTGGACGCGCGTGCCTTCGTAGGTGCGGAACAGGCGCAGGACCCCGTAGCACGCGGCACCACTGGCTACGGCAGCTCCAAGCACCCAGCCAACGGGGGTGACTGCCGCACCAAGGCCGAGGGTCGCAAGCCATCCCCCGCCGAAGAACGTGCCGGCGACCGCGGACGAACTTGCCGCGAGCCCACCAGCTGTTGCGACGGTTCCGACCTGCCAGAGATCGCCGACCAGACGCGCCGACTGTAATGATGTGAAGGCATCTTCGCCAATCGCGAGTTTGGCTTTGAACTTAAGCGGCTCGGCGACCACCCGCCCGACGCCCTCAAAACGATTGGTTTCGTCAGGAGTTCCCGTTGCCAAGATTCACGCCTTCACGGCGGCGAGTTGTGATTGAAGGGCCGCAACCTTGGTCGACCAAGCGGACGACCGGAAATCGGACAATGCGCCCATCGTCAGACCCGTCGCCAGCATGATCGGACCCACGAAGGCGGCAAGCAGCGGTCCGATCAGCGGTATAGTCCCGACAATCAGTGTGACGATGGAGGCGACAACGGCGCCGAACAGGGTGCCGGGAAATGTTGCTACGATATCTAGCGCCACGGATAGGATTTTGCGACCGATGGCCACGACTGTCGACCCGACAGTCCATGTGGTTTTTGCCAGGTCGCGAAGGACCGCCTTAAAGTCCGCCGAGACGTCCAGTTGATCGATGAAGGCCGTCAGTTTTCGGAGGGGAAGCGACATATTCAGCTCCTTCAGGACATCAGCATTTTCGAAGCTTGCTGGATGTGTAGGCGACATGCATGGCCCTTCCGTATGTGTTGACTTATGTAATCGGGCGTATCGTCACGCGCCAAGAGAAATGTCAGGCTCGGCCTTGAACGGCTAGCGGGCGGCTGAGTGTAGCTGTTTTAGCTTCTCGCATATGCTGGAAAGGTGCAGCAGATCGCAACCGAATGGCTATTGGCGTACAACAACGAAAGGCCCAACATGGGCATCGGCGGCATTCTACCCGCCATGAACCTGAAAATGGCCGCGTGAATTCTACGGTCGCGCCGCGTCAAACGGGGAGGATTGGGGACTATCCTGAATTTTGTGCCCTGACGTGGTAACTGCTCTGAGAGGAGACCCACGTATGAGCATCGACAAAGAGCTTCTGGACCGGCTGATGGAAGGTCGCTCGCCTGGCGATCTGTTTGGCCAGACCGGCATCCTGGCGGAACTGACCAAGGCGCTGGCGGAACGTGCGCTGAGCACGGAGATGGACGTCCATCTCGATGAAGAGCGCGCCGAGGAAGCGCGTGAGGGCCAGAACCAGCCGCCCAATCGCCGCAACGGGCGCAGCCAGAAGACGGTGACCACCGACAGCGGCAAGGTTGTCTTGGACATTCCGCGCGACCGCAATGGCACCTTCGATCCGCTGCTGATCGCCAAATATCAGCGCCGCTTTCCCGAGTTCGACCGTAAGCGGCAAGGAAACCCCGTGGGTGCCGCGGCGTGGCTGATTTGGGATAGGTGTTTGGCGTTGGTCTGACGCCGAGGTTCCATGTCTACGACTAGTTCTACGCCTATGCCTGCGAC
>JALQYS010000344.1 GCA_023254015.1 Paracoccaceae bacterium | reverse complement strand
CAGGCCTCGTAGCCGCCCTTCACCGCAAAGGTAAACAGCGCGCCCGCCCCCTTCGGCACAATCTTTTCCGCCCGCTTGCGATAGGGCGAATTGCCCAACCCGGCATAGGTGACAAACTCAACGCGCGGGTCTTGCGCCAGCCAATCCGCCACCACCTTGGCGTTTTCCACATGGCGCTGCATCCGCAACGACAGGGTTTCGATGCCCATCAGCGTGTAATGCGCGCCCTGCGGGTTCATCGTCATGCCCAGATCGCGCAACCCGATGGCGATGGAATGGAAGGTGAAGGCCATGGCGCCCAGGGTGGGGTGGAAGGTCAGCCCGTGATAGGCCGGTTCGGGTTGCGACAGGCTGGGGAACTTGTCGTTCTGCGACCAGTCGAACTTGCCCGAATCCACCACGATGCCGCCCGTCACCGTGCCATTGCCGGTCAGGTATTTCGTCGCCGAATGCACCACCAGCGTCGCGCCCATCTCGATGGGGCGTGCCAGCCACGGGGTCGCCGTGGTGTTGTCGACGATCAGCGGGATGCCCTTCTTGTCGGCAATCTTGGCCAGCGCCGGAATGTCGGTGACATAGCCGCCGGGGTTGGCGATGGTTTCACAGAAGATCGCGCGGGTGTTCTTGTCCACCGCCTTCGACACCGCGCCCAGATCGTCGGTATCGACAAACTTGGCCGACCAGCCAAAGCGTTTGATGGTCTGGCTGAACTGGGTGATCGTGCCGCCATAAAGCCGCGAAGAGGCGACGATGTTCTTGCCCGGCCCCATCAGCGGGAAGAGCGCCATGATCTGCGCGGCATGGCCCGAGGAACAGGCAATCGCGCCCGCGCCCCCTTCCAGCGCCGCAACGCGGTTGGCGAGCGCGGCCACAGTCGGGTTGGTCAGGCGCGAATAGATCCAGCCCACTTCCTGAAGGTTGAACAGCTTTGCCGCATGGTCGGCATCGCGGAACACATAGGCCGTGGTCTGATAGATCGGCACCTGCCGCGCCCCAGTCGCCGGATCGGGCGCGGTGGCCGCGTGAATGGCAAGGGTGTCGAACCCCATGGGTCTGTCGGTCATCTGATCCTCCGAAAGGTCTGCGGCGGCAGGTTAGGGCAGGACGTGCGGGCTGTGAAGGCCAGATGCGCCCGGAAAAACCGCCTAAAGCAGAAGGATATCCGCTGCCGTCAGGCTGGCCCCGGCCTGCAGGTCGGCCAGCAGCACCGGCGCCGCCGCGCCATTGCCGTCGAAATCGACCCAGAGGAAGCTGGCGTCAGCCTGCCAGAGAAACCGGTCATCGGCGTCCAGCGCGGTGTCGCCTGCGACGAAATGGCCCGCCGCCAGCGGGCCGGCGGTCTCGTCCAGCCCGACTGCCGCCGCCGTGAGCGCAATCCGGTCGCGACCCGAGGTGAAATCGGCAATCCGGTCCCCGAAATGCCTGGCCTCGTGAAACTCGAACCTGTCGGCGCCCGCTCCGCCGGTCAACTCGTCGCGCCCCCGCCCGCCGATCAGGACATCCGCTCCCGCCCCGCCATGAAGGCTGTCCATCTTGCCGCCGCCCACCAGCCGGTTCGCCGCGCCCGAGCCGACAAGCAGGTCTGCCCCGCCGCCGCCAGTGACATTCTCGATCCCGGCATAGCTGTCGCCGGCGACGGCCTCGCCAAGGTTCTGGCTCGGGTCCGTCAGGTTCACGATCACCGGTGTCCGGCTGGCCGACAGGTCCAGCCGATCCCGGCCCGCGCCGCCGTCCAGCACCTCGACAGCGGCCCCAGGGCGGAACACATCCGCGCCCGGACCCCCGTCGATCCGGCCCAGAACCTTGCCTGAATGGCTTGAATAGCGGTCATTTCCGGCACCCAGATCGATATCACCCTGCATCGTGCCGTTGTTGCGCAAGATGTCGGTCGAGGTTCCGCCCAGAAAGGACGGCCCGGCCGAGGCGACAAGGCCGTTGTTGGTGAATATCAGGCTGCCGGTGCCGAACTTGTGCCAAAGGCCGGTCACCCGGCCCTCCATGCTGCCGTCGTTGGTGATCCGGGTCGTGGTGCCATCCGGCACGATGACCGACGCGGCCGAGCCGTGGGAGCGGATGCTGCCCAGGTTCCTCAGGATCGACCCCGCGCCATCCAGAATGACGCCGTCGGCATCCGCCACCACCCCGTCGCCGCCCGACACCAACCGCCCCCCGGCATGGACGATCACGGTCTGGGCGGTCGTGCAGCCGACAAGGTTGATCGCCTCATCCGCGCCGATGATCGTGCCGGAAACGGTGATGCGATGCGTCCCGGTCCAGGCGATCACGGCATCGGCCCCGGTATGGGTCGAGGGGTCAGTCCAGGTGCTTTGCAGGGTGACATCGGCCGCGACGTCAAGGCCGTCCTCGCCCGTCAGCGTATAGACCGGCCCCAGGGTTGTCTGCGACGTGGCATCGATCAGCATCGGGCGGCCCGCTATCGGCAAAAACACCCCGGCAGGTTAACGCGATCTGCGCGCGCGCGCCAGAACGCCGTGCAATCCGGGGTTGTTTTCGCGACAGATGGTCCCGTTTCCGGCGATTCCGGGCCTCTTTGGCCACAATGACCGGGGCGGCCAGGCGGCCGGCCGATTCGCATCGGCCGGCCGGGGAATCGGGACGCGGGCGTCAGATCAGCTCGATCGAGGCCGCGGTCAGCCAGGCCCCGGCCTGGAGGTCGGCGACCAGAACCGAGGCGAACTTGCTGCCCGAGCCGTCCTTGTCGAACCACAGGGTCGTGTCGGCGGTGTTGAAGATGAACCGGTCCAGGGCATCTTCGGCGGCATTGCTGGTGCCGCTGTGGAACCGCTCGGTCGCAAGACTGCCCGTCGTGGTGCCAAAGCCCACCGCCGCGCCTTCGATGCGGATGATGTCAAGGCCGCTTTCGAAATCGGTGATCACATCGCGGAACTCGCCCGAGGCGAGGAACTCGAACACATCCGCCCCCGCGCCACCAATCAGCATGTCGCCGCCGGTGCCGCCGGTCAGCGTATCCTGCCCGTCGCCGCCCTCAAGCCGGTCCGAGCCGTTGCGCCCCGACAGCCGGTTGTCCGCCCCGTCGCCGCGCAGCACATCGGCCTTGGTGCCGCCGATCACCCCCTCGATCGCGCTGTAACTGTCGCCAAGGGTGCCGCCGCCGTGGTTGTTCGTGCCATCGGCCAGATCGATGACCAAGGCCGAGGTGGAGGCCGAGAAGTCCAGCGTGTCAAAGCCAGAGCCGCCGTCGATCACATCGGCGGCCAGCCCCACGACAAAGCGGTCATCGCCGTCGCCGCCCTCGATGCTACCCAGCACGCTGCCGCCCAGCCCGAGATAAAGATCGTCGCCGCCGTTCAGCCGAACATCCCCGACAAAGCTGCCCTCATTGGTCAGATTGTCGATTCCCGCCCCGCCGAAGAACGCCGCGCCGGGCGATTCGATTGTTCCGGTATTCGTGACATTCAACACGCCCAGCCCGAACTTGTTCCAGATCCCGAACTTTTCCCCGCTGATAAAGCCAGAGTTGGTGATGGTCGTTGTTCCCGCATCGCGAACAAACAGGCTCAGCCCCGAGCCTTTGGCAATGATGGTGCCGGCGTTCACCAAGCTGGAGCCGACGCCGTCCAGAATGACCCCGTCGCCATCCTCGACCGCGCCAGTATAGCCGGCCAGCAGCACGCCGCCGCTCTTGATCTCAATGGTTTGCGCCGCCTCGCAGCCCATGGTGTTGATCGCGTCATCATAGGCCATCACCAGACCGGACACGGTGATCACATGCTGGCCCGTGAAGGTCAGAATGGCATCGTTCTGCTGGGACAGCAGCGTCACGCCGCTGCCGACATTCAGGTCATCGTTTCCGGAAAGGATATAAACAGGGCCGAGGGCGGTCTGACTGATGGCTTCAATGGGCATTTCTTACTCCAATACAGTTAACAGGCTAAATTTGCTGCATTTTTAACATGAAAAAGCCACAATGTCACCGCGCCAGAGCGGAGAGTGTCCGCCGTGGTCGCCCGGTGTTACCGCATCCAGAGCTCGGCCTTTTTCAGGGTGCCGCGGATCATCTGTTCGCGCCGGGGCAGGTCGTCGCGGTCAAACAGCGCCCGCGCCTTGCGGCCGCGGTTCTGATAGATCATCCGCCGCGCGGGCTCATGATCGCGCAACAGGCGGCGCAGCTCTTTTTCACCGGCGACCTCTTCCAGCACCTCGACCACCCGGTCGCTTTCGCGGGCGTAAAGCAGGGGCAGGTTGCGATAATGGCAGGTGATGTCGCCATCCATCCCTGCCAGCTCCGGCCCCGGCCGGCCACCGCCGAAGGAATGGATCACCAGCGGCAATGCCACCTGATCCAGCCAGGGGTCCAGGCTTTGCGCTGCCAGCGCGTCGGGGGGCGTGTCGCGGATGGTGCGGGCATAGGTCAGGAAACGCTCGCCAAAGGCGCGTGGGCTTTGGTGAAAGAACCAGCCCGCGTTGAAGTAGAGATAGCGCTGCCAATAGTCGTCGGGCTGCGCGGGGTCGAGAGAGCTTTGGAACTCCAGCCCGAACAGGTCATAAAGCGATTTCCAGATCTCGGTGTAGCCGCCCTTGTAAAGCTGGGGTTCGGGCCAGGTGCCCTCGCGCCGCATCGACGCCGAGGGGCGGGCGAAATCGAAGGGCACGGATTGCAGATCGCCCGTCACCAGCGTGTCGGTGTCCAGAAACAGAAAGGGTTCGTCGGGCAGGGCGGCAATCGCCTCGATCTTGTTGCCGTGCGGGTAGCTCTGGCCGAAGACCCGGTTTTCAAACGGCAGGAAGGTGGCTCCAAGCGCCTGGAGCATCTCGCGCAGGGCAGGCGATTGCAGCCGCGGGTCGCGGTGCCAGCGTTTGCCGAGCTGGGGTTCGGCCAGAAAGAAGCGCCCGCGAAAGCCGGGGCTGCAGTGCCGCCATGAGGCCAGCAGCAAAAGCGCCTCATAGGCCAGCCGCCCCTCTTGCACGATGGCAAGGATGTTGAAGGCTTGCCCGTTCCCTGCCGTTTCGGCCATGCTGAGATCGTTCACTGTGCTACCTTTGGTCAAACAGCGCCACTATAGGGGCGATTGCCGCCCCGCAAAAGCCTTGGAGGCCCCGATGCGCCGGACAATTGCCCTTTCGTTCATGCTGATCGCCCAGCCGCTGCTGGCCCAGACCATGACCACCGCCGCCGAGATCAAGCCGATCCTCACCCTGACCAAGCCGCAATGGGTGGCGGTGCGTGAGTTCGACGGCAAGGACCTGATCTATTTCACCAATCTGCTGGCTTGGCGCTGCGGGGTGACCTCGGTCAGCTATGGCCTGAACGGCGCGGCCCCGGACACGCCCTTGCCGATGGAACCCTGCTATGAGGGCGAGGCGGTGCCGAATGCCTTCAAGGCCGATCAACCGATCCTGCCCTATATCGAGGCAGCACTAGGGTCGGTCACCGCGCTGTCGGTGCGCGTCACCTATGATGACGGCAGCACCGACACGGCCGACTATGACCGCAAGGCCGTGCTGATGCCCTAAGACGGGCTAAAGCGCAGCGACAGGCAGGACATGCCGCCATCCAGCTTGGCACATTCCGAGTTGCCGATTTCGCGCAGGGTGTATCCGGCCGCCACCAGCTTGTCGCGGGTGCGCGGGAACCCGGCCGGAAACAGCACCAGATCGTTGAAGCGGATCGCATTGGCTGAAGCCTCTTCGCCCGGCGCGGTGTGGATCACCCGGTAGCCCGTGAAACAGCCCGACGCGTCCAGCCGTTCGGTTGACAGGATGGTGTCCCCGTCCAGAAGCGAGCAGTCGGTCTTGAAATGCAGCACGCCCGGCGGAGTAAAGACCTCGCGCAGCTTGTAGCCCCAATCGGCCACGATACCGGCCAGTTCCGCCACGCCCCCGGCATTGGTGCGGGCCGAGCGGCCGACGAGAACCTCGGTCTCCGTGGTCAGGATGTCGCCGCCTTCGATGAAATTGCCCGCGCCCTCGATCTGCCGCACCTCGCGATAGAGCGCCTGCAGCTGGGGGGCCATCTCGGCCGCCTCACCCAGACGGCTGGGCGCGCCGGGCCGCATCACCACCGCGCCCTGGGGCAGGCACAGCGCGGTGTCCTCGACGAACAGGCTGTCAGGAAAAGCCTCCAGCGCGGGAAGTTCCACAACCGTTGCGCCGGTGGATTTCAAGGCCGCGATGTAATCGGCGTGATGGGCGCGCATCAGGTCAAGATCGGGGCTGCCGGTGTCAACCGCGCGCAAGCCGTGGATCGCCGAGGCCGGCGGGCAGCGGGTGATGGCATGGGTAAAGCTGTAGGAGCGCATGGGAAGCCTTCAGATGGGACTGGCCGGCAATCCACCACGGCCAAAACGAAAAAACCAGCCCGAAGGCTGGTTTTTTTCACATCAAAATCGGGAATTAAGCACCGATTTTACGATATTTTTGACGACGCGTTGCCAAGTCATCACCATCGCGCTTACGGCGATATTCTTCAAACTCGGTATAGTTACCAGTATAAAACTCTGGCTGTTCATCTTCAAATGACAAGATGTGAGTCGCAATACGGTCAAGGAACCAACGGTCATGCGATACTACCATTACCGTACCAGGGAATACCAAAATAGCATCCTCTAGTGCACGTAAAGTTTCGATATCCAAATCGTTTGATG
>JALQYS010000200.1 GCA_023254015.1 Paracoccaceae bacterium | reverse complement strand
CATCGCGCTTTCCGACACTGCCTTGATGGTGTCATTCGGGTCGGCAAGGTTGAAGAGATACTTCGCCGGATCTTCGATGTTCCAGACGACCTGAAATTCCATGTCGACGATGTTCTGGTCGCGCGTAAGCATCAGGCCAGTATCCATCTCGCCGCCCGCGCCCGAGCCGACCTCGGTCGTGCGTTCGCCGGTGACCTGCACGATTTCCGCCTGCACCAGCGGCCAGGGGGCAAAGTTCAGGCCCGGGTTCCCGACCGCGCTGAATTCGCCAAGGAACAGCTCAACCGACTGTTCTTCGGGCTTGACGCTGTAGAAGGACATGTAGCCCCAGGCTGCCAGCGCCGCAAAGGCCCCAAGGACAAGACCCTGCTTGCTGAAGAGGTTGGGGCCGCCCGCACCGCCGCGCGACGGAGGCCGCGCGCCACCACCGCGGCCGCCGCCCATCAGCACACGAAGCTGCTCTTGCCCCTTGCGCACCAATTCATCGATTTCCGGAATCTGCGGGCCTTCGCCCGGCCGGCGCGGCCCGCCCTTGCGGCCGTCATCCCTGCCCTCGCGCCCGTCATCGTCCTGATTGCCGCCTCCGCCGCCCCAGGGCCCACCATTCGCCATCGACCGTTCCTTGTCTTGTGTCGTCATGTGTCCTTGCAAGCTAACTGGGCATTTCCTGCCGAAAATCAAGCCCAAACGGCGTTCCTGCCCATAGGGGCGCGCGCGCCAGACCGTGGCGGGCTTGACAGGCGGCATGCCCGTGGCATGGTCGGGCGCAATTCAACCGGGATAATTCGTCATGGCCACAGGCTTTCAACTCACCCAATCCTTTGCAACCGATGAAGAGGTCATGAGCCTTGTCACCGACAACGACGAGGCGCTGATGCGTCTTTTGGCCGACGGCCTGGCCGAGACGGGTGCCACGGCAACCTCCGGGCGTCTTGCCGTGCAGGACAGCGATTTTTCCGGCTTCAAGGTGGCAATCACCGGCGCGGGGCTGACCTATGACGGGGCAGGACGTCTGCAGACGGGCAGGATCGACAGCATCGACCTGATGGACGCAAGCGGCGCGGTAGTGGGCACGCTGCGCGGTGTGGGCGGCGGTCTGGGGCTGGATGTCGCGGGCTATCTGGCGATCCGCTACGCGCCCAGCCTTCTGCCCGACTATTTCGGCCCTGCCCCCATCACCTTTGACGGCTCGGCCACGCCGGCGCCGCGCTATCCCTGGCAGCCGGCGGTGCATTTCACCGGCGGTTTCGGCGCCGACAGCCTGACTGGCAGCGCCTATGGCGATGCGCTGTCGGGCAGCCATGGCGATGATACCATCCGGGCCGGCGGCGGGGCCGACGTGATCTATGGGGACGATCTGGGGATCACCTACGTCAAGCTTGAAGCAACCGGCAATGACCGGCTCTATGGCGAGGACGGCGCGGATGTGATCTATGGCAACGCCGGAGATGACAAGCTTTATGGCGGGGCGGGCGACGATTTTCTGGTGGGCGACCTGATCGGCGATGCCGGCAATGACACGCTTTACGGCGGGGCGGGCGATGACCGGCTTTGGGGCGGTCTGGGGTCGAACCTCTTGGACGGGGGCACGGGCTATGACCGCATCACCCAGCATCTGCCGCAAAGTGGCGATTTCATCCTGCGGGTCAATCTTGCAACCGGCCAGATGAGCGGTCTGGGCACCCACACACTTGTGTCGATCGAGGGGGTCTCGGGCGCGCAGGTGCAAAGCAATGTGCTGACCGGCAACCGCGGCAGCAATGGCCTGATCGGCGGGATCAAGGACGACACGCTTTCAGGCGGGCTGGGCAATGACCGGCTGCAGGGCCTGCAAGGCAAAGACCGGCTGAATGGCGGCGGCGGGGCGGACCTCATCAGCGGCGGCGCGGGGCTGGATACCCTGATCGGCGGCGGCGGGGCCGATCGCTTTGTCTTTGAGGAAAGCGGCGCGGCCGATGCCGACCGGATCACCGATTTCCAGCATGGGATCGACAAGATCCTGATGACCTACAACCTCTTGCCCAGTAATCCGGCAGGCACGCTGGCCGATGCCGCCTTCCGGCGGATCGGCAGCGGCAGTGTCGATGCTGATGACCGGATTCTTTACAACCGGGCCAGTGGCGAGATCTTTCTGGACGGAGACGGCAGCGGGGCCATGGCGCCGGTGCTGCTGGCACGGGTGGACGCGGGCACCACGCTGGGTGCAAGCGATTTCCAGATCGTCGCCGCGACCGATCTCTTGATCTTCCTGTAAACGACGGGCTTGGTCGTGGTCTGGCGCCGCGCGCGTCAAACCACGCGGCTGGGCTTGCGCATCGTGACCAGCTCTTCGGCCATGGTCGGGTGGACGGCCACGGTGCGGTCGAAATCCTCTTTCGTGGCGCCCATGCCGATGGCGATTGCGGCCAGCTGGATCATCTCGCCCGCGCCCTCACCGACGATGTGGCAACCCAGAACCTTGCGGGTTTCGACGCTGACCAGAAGCTTCATCAGCACCCGGTCCTGCCGCCCGGCAAAGAGGGTTTTCATCGGGCGGAAGGCGGCGACATAAACCTCGGTCGGCCCCTGCGCGCGCGCCTGTTCCTCGGTCAGGCCGATGGTGCCAAGTTCGGGCTGGGTAAAGACGGCACTGGCGATATTGACGTGTTCGAACTTCGTCGGCACGCCGCGAAACACGGTATCGGCAAAGGCATGGCCCTCGCGGATGGCGACCGGGGTCAGGTTGACGCGGTCGGTGACATCGCCCACGGCGTAGATCGAGGGCACGGCGGTCTGCGACCATTCGGACACCTTGACCTCGCCGTTGCGCCCGAGTTGGACGCCCAGCGCCTCGAGCCCCAGCCCGGCGCTGTTCGGCTTGCGGCCCGTTGCGTAAAGCACCAGATCAAAGTCGCGCTCGGTGCCGTCGGTGGCATGGGCGCGGATGCCGCCTGCCACCTTTTCCAACCGCAAGACATCGGTGCCGCAATGCACCGCCACACCCGCCGCCTGCATGGCGTTCGACACATGGCCGCGCGCCTCGTCATCAAAGCCGCGCAGGATCTGGGCGCCGCGATAGTATTGCGTGGTGTCCACCCCAAGCCCGTTCAGGATGCAGGCGAATTCCGACGCGATATAGCCACCGCCCACCACCAGCGCCCGCTTTGGCAGCGCGGGAAGGTGGAACATCTCGTTCGAGGTGACAGCAAGTTCCGCCCCGGGCACATCGGGCACAAAGGGCCGCCCGCCCGTGGCGATCAGGATGTGTTTCGCGCTGAACCGCGCGCCCGTGGCCAGCTCTACGGTATGGGGATCGACCACCACGGCGCGGCAATCGTGGATGGTGACGCCCGCGTTTTTCAGCGTGCCACGATAGGCATTTTCGAGCCGGGCAAGCTCGGCCTCAAGGGCGCTGCGGAAATGGCCCCAGTCGAAACCGTGGTTCCTGACATCCCAGCCATAGGCGCGGGCATCCTCGATGGTGCCGGGGTATTCGCTGGCATAGACCATCAGCTTTTTGGGCACGCAGCCGCGGATCACACAGGCGCCGCCCATCCGCGATTCCTCGGCCAGACCGACCCGCGCGCCCCCCTCGGCCGCCGCGATCCGCGCCGCGCGCACCCCGCCCGAGCCGCCACCGATGACGAAGAGATCATAGTCGAAAGTCATGCCGGCCTCCGGTCTGGCTGAAAGATCGGACCGGGGGTTTCACACCCCCGGACCCCCGTGGGATATTTGCGCACAGAGGATGACCTCAGTCGCCAAGATCGGCAAAGATGTTGTCTGTTGGCGCAAAATGGATCCGGTCATCGGTCTGGGTGCCGGCGTTGATGTCGCGCACCTGAACGCGGCCGTCGCCGTGGCCAATGATGACGATGTCGCAGATGTCGATGAAGAGCCCGTTTTCCACCACGCCCGGGATCTGGTTCAGCACCAGCGAGAGCTGGCGCGGATTGCCGATGCGCTTGAGGTGCAGGTCGACGATGTAATTCGCCTCATCCGTCAAGAGCGGCTTGTCGCCGTTCATCCGCAGGGTCACCTTGCGGTCCAGAACGTCCATCGACACCAGCATTTCCTCGATCAGCGCCTTGGTGGTCTGCCAGCCGAAGGGAATGATCTCGACCGGAAGCGGGAAGGCGCCAAGCTGGCTCACCTCCTTGGCGGCATCGGTGATGACGATCATCTGGTCGCTGGCGGTGGCCACGATCTTTTCCTGCAACAGCGCCGCGCCGCCGCCCTTGATCAGCGCGAGGTTCGGGTCGAACTCGTCGGCCCCGTCGATGGTTAGGTCAAGCCATTTGGCATCATCAAGGCTGGTCACCGGCACCCCGAGCTGGCGGGCGAGTTCGGCCGTGCGCGTCGAGGTGGGCACGCCGACGACGCGCAGCCCCTCTTCGCGGATACGCTCCGCAAGGCAGCGCACCATCCAGGCTGCGGTCGATCCGGTGCCAAGGCCCAGCTTCATGCCGGGTTCGACAAAGTCGACCGCGCGTTTGGCGGCCACGAACTTGGCCTTGTCGATGGGAGACAGATCGGCGGGCATGGCGGAATCCTTTCTTGGCTCGGCCGCTTTATAGGGCCAAGCCGCCCTGCCCGCGAGGGGGTTTCTGCACAGGCTTGACAGACGGGTGGTCAGCCTTATCTTGAGAATAATTCTCAATTGCAGGTATTCGCATGTCCCGCCCCCCGACTGACAGCTTTGACCTTGGTCAGTGGCATGCCCCGCGCGGCGAGGCGGCGCTGTCGGATGTGAACCGCACGATCAGCGTGCAAGGCTCTGCCTTCCGGCGTTTTGCAGCCTTTCTGGGCCCGGGCTATCTGGTGGCCGTGGGCTACATGGACCCGGGAAACTGGGCGACCTCGGTCGCGGGCGGGTCCAAGTTCGGCTATACGCTTTTGGTGGTGGCGCTGGTGTCAAACCTGATGGCGATCATTCTGCAGTCGCTGACCGCGCGGCTGGCCATCGCCTCGGGGCGGGATCTGGCGCAGGCCTGCCGGGACGCCTTTCCGCGCATCGTCGCCCTTCCCTTGTGGCTTTTGGCCGAGATTGCCATCATCGCGACGGACATTGCCGAGGTCATCGGCACGGCGATCGGGCTGAACCTGTTGTTCGGCCTGCCGCTGGAGATCGGCGTGGTCATCACCGCGCTGGATGTCTTCTTGATCCTTTATCTGCAGAAAAAGGGGTTCCGCTGGCTTGAGGCCTTTGTCATCGCCCTTCTGGCCATCATCGCGGCCGCCTTCGCGATCCAGATCGCGATGGCCGACCCGGATTGGGGCGCGGTGATCCGTGGCTTTGCCCCCACGGTCGAGATCGTGAAGAACCCCGAGATGCTGTATCTGGCCTTGGGCATCCTGGGCGCGACGGTGATGCCGCACAATCTCTATCTGCATTCGGCCATCGTGCAGACTCGCGCCTATGGCGACAGCCTGCCCGAAAAACGGCAGGCCTTGCGCTTTGCAACCATCGACAGCACCGTGGCGCTGATGTTGCAGGCGCCCTAAATCCTGAAACGTGGACAGAAGTCCCGGTTTGAGCACTTCAAAGCTCATGCAGACACCTCGAGGCTTTGCATGTGCTTGAGGTGGTCGTATTCTTCTGAGCTGATTGGCCGATACGCCACATGGTCACCGGGCGACAGCAAGACGGGTGAGCTGCGCTCAAGGTCAAACATCTTCAACGGGGTCGATCCCAAAATATGCCAACCGCAGGGCAGTGTGCTCGGGTAAATCATGTTTTGTCTGTTGGCCACGACCACCGCGCCTGCGGGCACGGCGGTCACAGGTGTATCGCGCCTTGGGATGGCAAACACCGGATCGAGCAACGCAATGTAAGGACAACCCGGCGCAAAGCCCAACATATAAACCATAGCCGGTGACTGGCTGTGGCGCGCGATCACCTCTTCGGGGGACAAATTGATTCTCTTGGCAATGTCCAGCAAATCGGGGCCATGCGTTCCGCCGTAACACATTGGAATCTCAACGGTCTTCGATGCTTGCTCAAAGTCAGGAATACCGTC
>JALQYS010000503.1 GCA_023254015.1 Paracoccaceae bacterium | reverse complement strand
CAGGCAGACCACCCTCGTGGCCAGCTTGGCCCCCAACGACTGGCGGTCGGCCTGTGATACACCCAGCACGGTCTCAATCCCCAGCGCCCGCGCGGTGCGGATGATGCGGACGGCGATCTCGCCCCGGTTGGCGATGAAGATGCGGCGAATGGCCATGTTACTGCGGCTGGATGCGGATCAGGCACTGGCCATGTTCAACCAGCTCGCCATTCGGCGCGCAGATCTCCAGCACCGTCCCGGCCACGCCGGCAGGGACTGAATTCATCAGCTTCATCACCTCGATGATGCCGATGACCGTATCCGCCGTCACGACATCGCCCGGCTTGACGAAAGGATCCGCGCCGGGGCGCGGCGCATGCCAGAAGGTGCCCAGAAGCGGCGCCGGAATTTCCGACCCGCCGCCCGAGGCGATGACCGGCGCGGCAACGGCGGTGGGCGGCACCGGGGGCTGAGGCTGGATGCCACCGGCGTCGCGGGAGGCGAGCATCCCGCTTTGCGTATTTGGGCCCGGATGAAACTGCGCAGACGAAGGCCCCTTGCGAAGCTCCAGCTTCAGGTCGCCCATTTCCAGCTTCAACTCGGTAAACTCGGACCCGTCGATCAGCTTCAGAATGTCGTCAATCTCGGCGCGCGTCAGCATCTGGCCCTCCTGCCCTTGGGGTCAGGCTAGGGCGGGCGGGCGCCATGGCTCAACCGGCATCGCCGTTGATTTCACCCCGTGAAACGCCGCGCCGCATCAGACGGCGCGCGATTTCATCGGCAGCGCGCCGGGCGGGGGGCCCCAGCAGTTGAATGGCACGATCCCGCTTCATCACCCGCCGCGTCCAGGTGATGTTCAGCGTGCCGGGCACATGGTTGCCCAGCAGGATCGGCACGCCAAGCGAATCGCGGCCATCGTCGGCCAGCGCCCGGCCTTTGTCGAAGTCGCCGCCGAAATCCGGGTCGCGCAGACCAAAGCCCTGTGCCCGCGTCTCGGCCAGCAACTGCGCCACATACTCTGCGCTGCGCGCCATGCGGTTGCCGGGCCGGTCGGAGCGGCGCAAGGACTCCAGGATCGCCTCACGCAGGGGCGCCTCGCAAAAGGCAACGAAGGCCCGGCCACTGGCAGAGCGCAGCATGTTCACCTGAAACCCCACCGGACCCAGCGCAATATGGTCGAAATAGGCCCGCGTGGCGTTGGTTTCCAACACTTCCATATGGGTCAGCCGAGGCACGGCCAGCACCGAGGGCCATTCGATTTCCGCCGTCAACGCTGCCAGAACGGGCGAGGCCACCTCGACCAGCTGGCTTTCGCGGTCCATCCGTCCGGCCAGTTCGGCCAGCGAAAACGAGGGCACCCAGGCGTCATCGACCATACGCTGCCAGATGAACCCGGCCTCCATCAATGTTTTCAAGATGCGCAGAAGCGAAGCCTTGGGGATAGCGGTCAGCCGGTGAAGATCGGCCAATGTCAGGGCCCCAGTCGATTGCAGGATCTGCAACACCTCCAACCCCCGGGCTAGCGCATTGATGGATTTGACCTGCATGACACCTCAATTTCACCCCGTGAAACAGTGGCGCATCCCGCTTGGCAAGGCAAGGCACGCCGTGGCCTGATGGGGCAAAGGATGGAGGGCAGGATGGATGACATCCACAACGGCGGCTGCCAATGCGGGCAATTGCGCTATCGGGTGGAGGGCAAGCCGGTCAAGGCCGCGGTCTGCCATTGCCGATACTGCCAGACGCGCACCGGATCGGCCTTCGGCGTTTCGGCCTATTTCCCGCGCGAGAAGGTGACGGTTTCGGGCAATGTGAAGGACTATTCGTTTACCACGGAAAGTGGTCGGTCCTTTACCACGCATTTCTGCCCGACCTGCGGGTCGAACGTGCTGTGGAGCCTTGGAATGTCGCCCGACCTGATCGGAGTGGCGGCGGGCAGCTTTGACCCGCCCAGCTTCTGGTTCCCGATCTCGCGCGAGATCTTTATCCGGTCCGCGGCGCCTTTCGTTCATACTGACCTGCCGGAAAAGCACGAAACAACAGCCAGTTACGCCCCGGTTCAGGAAGATCCTGCCGCGCTGAAAGGAGGCTGAGATGTTGGATTTCGCATCTGTCCGCGCCATCGATTTCCATACCCATGCCGAGGAACCCTGCGGCTGTCATGCCGATGACGGCTATGACGATTTGCAGGCCGCCATGGCCAAATATTTCGGCGCGCCATGGTCCCATCCGCCGACCATGCAGGAAACCGCCGCGCATTACCGCGCGCAGAACATCGCCGCCGTGATCTTTCCCGTCGATGCCGAACGCGAAACCGGCTATCGCCGCTATGCCAATGAAGAGGTGGCGCGGATCGCGGCCGAAAACGCCGACATCCTGATCCCCTTTGCCAGCATTGACCCCGCCAAGGGCAAGATGGGCGCACGCGAGGCGCGGCGCCTGATGCGGGATTTTGGCATCAAGGGGTTCAAGTTTCACCCCACGCAGATGGGGTTTTTCCCGAATGATCGTTCTGCCTATGGCCTTTATGAGGCGATTGCCGAGGAAAGCGGCATTGCGCTCTTTCACACGGGGCAGACCGGGGTGGGCTCGGGCATGCGGAGCGGCAACGGAATGCGGCTGAAGTATTCCAACCCGATCCATCTGGATGACGTGGCTGTCGACTTCCCGGACATGACGATCATCATGGCCCACCCGTCCTTTCCCTGGCAGGACGAGGCGCTGGCCGTCGCCCAGCACAAGCCGAACGTCTATATTGACCTGTCGGGATGGTCGCCCAAGTATTTTCCGGAAAATCTGGTGCGCTATGCCAACAGCCTGTTGAAGCACAAGATGCTGTTTGGCAGCGACTGGCCGATGATCGCACCGGAAAAATGGCTGGACGCCTTTGACAAGGCCCCCTTCAAGGATGAGGTCCGCCCGCTGATCCTGAAGGAAAACGCCATGCGGGTCTTGCGCGCCTAATAGGGCAGGCCCGTGTAATTTTCGGCCATCAGCCGTCGCGCGGTGGCATTGTTTTCCAACTGCGCCAGCTCGCTGTCCTGCATCCGGCGTTCATAGTCCGAGGCGCCGGGGAAACGGTGCATCATGGTCGTCAATGACCAGGAGAACCGCATCGCCTGCCAGATCCGCGCCAGAGCACGCTGCGAATAGCTGTCAATGCCGTCGCTTTGACCCTGTTTGTAGTGCTGCACCAGACCTTCATAAAGGTAATGCACATCCGAGGCGGCCAGATTCAGCCCCTTGGCCCCCGTGGGCGGGACGATATGCGCGGCATCGCCACACAGGAACAGTCGCCCCCAACGCATGGGTTCGGTGACGAACGACCGCAGGGGCGCGATGGATTTTTCAATCGAAGGACCGGTTACCAGTCGCGCCGCAACATCTGCGGGCAGGCGCAACTTCAGCTCGGTCCAGAAGGCGTCATCCGACCAATCCTCGACCCTGTCGGTCAGGGGGACCTGGATGTAATAGCGCGACAGCATCGTGTTGCGCATCGAGGCCAGGGCAAACCCGCGGTCGTGGGCGGCATAGATCAGCTCGTGCTCTACCGGTGGCGTGCGCGACAAAATTCCAAGCCAACCAAAGGGATAGACCTTTTCAAACTCGCGCCGCACCTCGGCGGGCATCGACTGGCGGCTGATGCCGTGAAAGCCGTCACAGCCCGCGACGAAATCGCAGTCCAGCCGCTGCGGCTGGCCGTTCAGGCTGTAGGTGACAAAGGGCGCATCACCGGTCAGGTCATGCAGCGCCACATCCTCGGCATCGTGAATCACCGTGGCACCGATGGCATCTTGCGCGTCATAAAGGTCTTTCGTCACCTCGGTCTGGCCATAGACCATCACCTGCTTGCCGCAACTGCCCTTGAAGTCGACATGGAACATCCGGCCGTTCGAGGCCAGATAGCAGCCGTCATGCAATTGGCCTTCGCGGTCCATCCGGGCGCCTGCACCCGCGGCGCGGATCAACTCGACCGCGCCGGTTTCCAGCACCCCGGCACGGATCCGTGACAGCACATAATCGCGGCTCTTGCGTTCCAGAACGAAGGTTGAAATCCCCGCCTTGTTCAACAGCTGTGACAAAAGCAGACCCGAAGGCCCGCCGCCGATGATGGCGACCTGAGTGCGCATGATCCTCTCCCTTTTGGCCGGAAGATGCCGCAAGACCGTGAAATACCGAATGGACGATATGTCAAAAAACTGGTATTTTCCGGCCATGGATAGCCTGAAGATCCCCTCCTGGCAGCTTTACGGCGAACAAAGCCCGTTCCCCGATCTTGTTCACATCGAAACCATCACCGATCGCGCCGCGGGCCTTGATTGGCACATCGCGCCGCATCGGCACCTGCACCTGCATCAGGTTTTCCTGATCCTGTCGGGCGAGGCGCGGCTGTCGATTGATGGCAAGGCCCTGCGCGGGGCTTCTCAATTCCTGATGAACATGCCGCGCGGGCATGTGCATGGCTTTGCTTTTGCCGCCGGGACCGAGGGCTTTGTGCTGACCTTGCCCGCCGCCGATTTCCCGGAACTTTTCGGCCCCGAGGCCGAAACCCGCACCGCGCTGGACCGGCCCTTCGTGGCGCCGGATCAAGGGCTTGCCCCGCATTTTCACGAGATCTTCCGGCTGCATGGCGCGCCTTCGCCCCTGCGACGGCTGAAACTGCGGGCGGCGGTGTTGCGGCTATGCTGCGCGGTGGCCGAGGCGGGCGAGCCTGCCGGCAATGACCGTGGCGAAGGAGATGCCCGCATCTCCCGCTTTGAGGAGTTGATCCGGGCGCATCTGGCCGATGGCTGGCAGCTGGCCGACTACGCCCGCGCCCTTGGTGTTTCTGAACGCCACCTGCGGCGACTTTGCCTTGCCGCAACGGGCCTGTCGGCACACGGCTTTCTTGAATCGACCCGCCTGCGCGAGGCCTGCCGCCTTTTGGCCTACACCCGGATGCGGGTGCAGGAAGTGGGCTTTGCCCTGGGCTTCGACGACCCCGCCTATTTTGCCCGCACCTTTCGGCGGGGGATGGGCATGGCCGCCAGCGACTACCGACGCCGGTTGGAGCAGACCTGACAGGTCGCCCGTCGGCAGCCGGGTGTCGCCAAGGCCGATTGCAGTTTGGCGCCATTTCTTCCAATCTGTACGCAGATGAATGACGGGGGCGGCGCGCAGACGGGTCCAGCCCCCCGCGATGGGAGGCATGATGCGCTATCACGTTCCGAAAAGTTTCTCGGAAGCTTCGGCGATTGCCGGGGCGACGGCGGGAACAACACGGTTTCTGGCCGGTGGCACCGATGTGCTGGTGCAGATGCGCGCGGGCATCGTGTTGCCCGACGATCTGATCGACCTGAAACATATCCCCGAGGTCAAGGCGATCCGTCGCACGGCTGCGGGCGGCTGGACCATCGGCATCGCCGTATCCGGGGCAGAGCTGGGCGCCCATGCCGAGCTGTGCGCCGAATGGCCGGGTGTGGTGGAGGGCATGCGTCTGGTCGGCTCGACCCAGGTGCAGGGCCGCGCGACGCTGGTCGGCAACCTGTGCAACGGCTCTCCGGCGGCCGATTCGGTGCCGGGTCTGGTGGCGGCGGGCGCAACCGTGACGGTGACCGGCCCCAACGGCAGCCGCGACGTGGCGGTTGAGGATATTCCCGACCGGCCGGGCCGCACCAAACTGCAACCCGGTGAGGTGATTTCGGCCGTGAACCTGCCGCCGCGCGGCAAGAATGCGGGCGACGCCTATCTGCGCTTCATCCCCCGCACCGAGATGGACATTGCCGTAGTGGGCGTGGCCGTCAGCCTGCGACTGGACGGCGACACCGTGACCGAGGCGCGCGTGGCCCTTGGTGCCGTGGCGCCGACCGTTCTTCTGGCGGACGAGGCCGCCCGCGCCATCATCGGCTCGACGCTGGACGAGGCCGCCCTGTCGCGGCTGGAAACTGCAGTCCGGGCGCTGGCCAAACCGATTTCTGACAAACGCGGCACGGCCGACTTCCGCAAGGACGTGATCGGCGTGCTGGCCCGGCGCGCGGCCCTGATCGCCCGCGACCGCGCAAAGGGAGCGAAGTGATGACCAAGATTCATGTGCAAACCGTGGTCAACGGTGACCCGGTGGAATATCTGGCCGACCCGCGCGAGACGCTCTTGGACTGTCTGCGCGACCATCTGGACCTGACCGGCTCGAAAGAGGGCTGCGGCACCGGCGATTGCGGGGCCTGTTCGGTGCGGCTGGATGGTGTTCTGGTCTGCTCGTGCCTTGTTCTTGGTGTGGAAGCACAGGGCAAGACGGTGGAAACCATCGAAGGCATGGCGCAGGGCGGCGAATTGCACCCGCTGCAGCGCAAGTTCATCGAACATGCCGCCCTGCAATGCGGCTTCTGCACGCCGGGCATTCTGGTGGCGGCCAAGGCCCTGCTGGAGCAGAACCCCGACCCGACCGAAAGCGAGATCCGCTTCTGGCTGGCCGGAAACCTGTGCCGCTGCACGGGTTATGACAAGATCATTCGCGCGGTGCAGGATGCCGCGGCTGAAATGCGGGGGGCTGCGTAATGGCAAAAGACGAAACCCATGTGCCGTATCGCCTGATCGGCACGCGTCCAAACCGCCCGGACGGGCTGGACAAGGTGACGGGCCGCGCCCGCTATGGTGCGGATATCTCGCTGCCGGGCATGCTGCACGGGGCGGTGGTGCGTTCGCCCCACGCCCATGCCCGCATCAAGAAGATCGACGCGACCAAGGCGCTGGCGCTGCCGGGCGTCAAGGCGGTGGTGACGCGGGCCGACCTGCCCACCGGCCTCACGGGCGAGGATCTGAACCTGCAGGAAAACACCCTTGCCGGCGACACCGCACTTTATGACGGTCACGCCGTGGCTGCGGTGGCGGCGACCTCGAAACTTCTGGCCGAACAGGCCGCCCGGCTGATCGAGGTGGAGTATGAGGTTCTGCCCCATGTCACCGATGTAGATGCCGCAATGGCCCCCGGGGCCCCGGTGATCCGGCCCGGCGCTGCCGACCATTCGGTGCCCGAAGGCATGCACCCGAACGTCGCCCGCTATATCGACTTTGGCCGCGGCGACGTCGAGGCGGGATTTGCCGCCGCCGATCTGGTGCGCGAACGCACCTACAAGACCGAGGCCACCCATCAGGGCTACATCGAACCCCACGCCGCTGTGGCCCAACTGGGCGCGGATGGCAAAGGCGAGATGTGGGTCTGCACGCAGGGCCAGTGGTATATCCGCCGCATGTGCTCGGCCGTTCTGGGGATTGACGCGGCCAACCTGCGCGTGACCCCGACGGAAATCGGCGGCGGTTTTGGTGGCAAGACCACCATCTTCATGGAGCCGCTGCCGCTTGCCCTGTCGAAAAAGGCCGGCGGCCGCCCCGTCAAGATGGTGATGAGCCGGTCCGAGGTGCTGCGCGCCACGGGGCCGACCGCTTCGGCATCCATGGATGTCAAGCTGGGCATGACCAAGGACGGCAAGGTGACGGCCGGCAAGGTGGTGTTCCGCATGCAGGGCGGGCCCTATGTCGGCTCCTCACCCATCGGTGAGGCGCTGCAATGCGCCTTTGCCTGCTATGACATCCCGAACCTGATGCACGAAGGCTATGAGGTCCTGGCCAACCGGCCCAAGGCCGCGGCCTATCGCGCGCCCGGCTCGCCCATGGCGGCCTTCGCCACCGAAAGCCTTCTGGACGAGATGTGCCGCGAGCTGGGCCTTGACCCGATCGAGACGCGTCTGAAGAACGCCGCGCGCGAAGGCACCAAGGCCAGCTATGGCCCCACCTTCAACCGCATCGGCTTTGTCGAAAGCCTTGAGGCAACCAAGGCGCA
This sequence comes from Paracoccaceae bacterium, assembly GCA_023254015.1. GTDB lineage: Bacteria > Pseudomonadota > Alphaproteobacteria > Rhodobacterales > Rhodobacteraceae > Tabrizicola_A. Next base: position 3,384 of record JALQYS010000503.1, on the reverse strand, counting down.
TCCGAACCTGTCCATCCCGCTTGGCCCGAATCAGGGGCGGGGCGTCGCGGCGGGCTTCTGGTTCAACCACGGTGGCGAGACCTCGGTCTCGCTGGCGGTGGGCGAGGATGGCACGGCCACCGTTTCGGTCGGCACGCCCGACATCGGCGGTAGCCGCGCCTCGATCGCGCTGATGACCGCCGAATGCCTTGGCATCCCCTATGACAAGGTGCGGGTGAACGTGGTGGAGACCGGGGCGCTGGGGGTGAACGAACCCACCCACGGCAGCCGCGCCACCTTTGCCAGCGGTCTGGCCGCCGTTCAGGCCGCCCGTCAGGCGATTGCCGAGATGTGCCGCCGCGCCGCCGCCGATTGGGGGATCGAGCCCGAAGCGGTGGAATGGAAAGACGGGGCGGCCATTCCGGCAGGCCCCAACGCGGGCAAGTTTCCGCCCATGACCATGGCCGAAATCGGGGCCACGATGGGCAGCACCGGCGGCCCGATCTCGGGCCACCACGAGGTGACGGCAGGCGGCTATGGCGCCAGCTTTGGCGTGCATGTGGTGGACGTCGAGGTTGATCCCGAAACCGGGCGCACCACGATCCTGCGCTATCTGGTGGTGCAGGATGCGGGCACGGCCATTCACCCGACCTATGTCGAGGGTCAGTATCAGGGTGGCGCCGCACAGGGCATCGGCTGGGCGCTGAACGAGGAATACGTCTATGGCGCCGACGGGCGGCTGCAGAACCCCGTGTTCCTGGATTACCGCGTGCCGGTCGCCAGCGATCTGCCGATGATCGACACCGTGATCGTCGAGGTGCCGAACCCCGGCCACCCCTACGGCGTGCGCGGCGTGGGCGAAACCGGCATCACCCCGCCCCTGCCCGCGATTGCCAACGCCATCCATGCGGCCACCGGCAAGCGCCTGCGCAGCCTGCCCATGTCGCCGTCCAAATTGCTGGCGGCGATCAAGGGCGCCTGACAGATGGTCACGGTCAACCTCTGGTCAGGGCTTCGGCGCCTGACCGATGGGGAGCAGGCGGTTCAGGTTCAGGCCGGAACCCTGCGGGAAATGCTGGATGCGCTGGTAACGGCGCATCCGGGCCTTGGGCCGGTGATCAAGGCGGGGGTGTCGATCACCGTCGATGGGGTGATCACGCCGAACATGAACACCCCGATCCATGAGGGTCAGGAAATCTACCTGATCCAGCGGATCAAGGGCGGGTAATAGGGGGCGGCTTCGGCCGCCCTCAGCCGTTTTCGCGCAGGATCGTGCCCGCCAGATACAGCGAGCCACAGATCAGCACCCGCGCCTCGGGCGATTTGGCGGCAATCTCGGCCAAAGCCTCGGCCACCGACGGGGCGGTCGCGGCTTCGATCCCGGCTGAACGCGCCGCCGCCGCAGTTTCTTCGGCCGGCAGGGTATTCTTTTCCCCGGGGATCGACACGGCATGCAGACGGGTCGCATGGCCTGCCAAGGGGCGCATATAGCCCACCACGTCCTTGGTGTTCAGCATGCCGCAGATCAGATGCGTCTCTCGCGCGGGCATACGCGCCAGCGTCGCTGCCACGGCCTCACCCCCCGCCGGGTTATGCCCGCCGTCCAGCCACAACTCCACCAGCGGGGCGCTGTCCACCAGCGGCCCCCGACGCAGGCGCTGCATGCGGGCGGGCCAATAGGCCTCGGTCACCGCTGCCTCGCAAGCCGATTCGTCTTTGCCCAGCGCCCGAAGCGCCGCAATCGCCGCCCCCGCGTTCTGCACCTGGAACGGGCCCGGCAGGTTCGGCAAGGGCAGGTCCAGAAGGCCGTTCTCGTCCTGAAACACCAGACGGCCACGCTCTTCCCAGACATTCCAGTACTGACCAAAGGCCAGAACCGGCCCCCCCATGCGCGCCGCCTTCGCCTCGATCACCTCAAGCCCCGCCGGGTCTTGCGGACCAACGATCACCGGCACCCCGCGCTTGATGATCCCGGCCTTCTCACCGGCAATCTCGGGCAGGGTTTCCCCCAGATATTGCTGATGGTCTACCGACACCGGCGTGATGATGGTCAGCTCCGGCTTGTCCACCACGTTCGTGGCATCCAGCCGCCCGCCCAGACCCACCTCCAGCAGCGTGTAATCCGCAGGCGTGCGCGAAAACGCCAGAAAGGCCGCGCAGGTGGTGATTTCGAAGAACGTGATCTCATCCGGCCCGTTGGCCGCCACACATTCATCCAGAAGCGCGGTAAGCGCCGGTTCGGTAATCAGCTCGCTCGCCAGGCGGATCCGCTCATGGAACCGCGCCAGATGCGGCGAGGTATAGGCATGCACCAAAGACCCATCCGCCTCCAGCCCGGCGCGGATCATCGCCTGGGTGCTGCCCTTGCCATTGGTCCCGGCAATATGGATCACCGGCGGCAGACTGCGCTCGGGGTGGCCCAGCTTCTCCAGCAGACGATGCACCCGGTCCATCGTCAGGTCGATGACCTTGGGATGCAGGGTCATCATCCGCTCTAGGATCAGATCGGAACCGCTCATTTCGTATCTGCCGCTACAGTCAGGTCGCCGGGCGGGGGCAGATCGCCCTTGATGGCGGGCGACAGGCCCATCAGCATCCGCAGGATGGTGATCAACTCTTCCCGCATCGCCTTGCGATGCGTCACCCGGTCCAACATGCCATGGTCCAGCAGATACTCCGCCCGCTGGAACCCCTCGGGCAGCTTCTCGCGGATGGTCTGTTCAATCACCCGCGCGCCCGCAAAACCGATCAGCGCGTTCGGTTCGGCAATCTGAACATCGCCCAACATGGCATAGCTCGCAGTCACCCCGCCCGTGGTCGGGTGGGTCAGGACCACGACATAAGGCAGGTTCGCCTCTTTAAGCATTTGTACAGCCACGGTTGTGCGCGGCATCTGCATCAGGCTCAGGATGCCTTCCTGCATCCGCGCCCCGCCAGCAGCCGAAAACAGCACGAAGGGCCGCTTCAGCTTGATCGCACGCTCGGCCCCCGCCAGCACCGCGTTGCCGACGTAAACGCCCATCGATCCGGCCATGAAGCTGAAATCCTGCGCCGCAGCCACGATGGGCGTGCGCCCAATCTCGCCCTCGGCCACCAGCATGGCCTCCTTCTCGCCGCTGGCCTTCTGCGCGGCCTTCAGACGATCGGGGTATTTCTTCTGATCGCGGAAATGCAGCGGGTCCGCAGCCGGCTCGGGCACCTTCACCTCGGTAAAGACGCCACCGTCAAACAGGCTGGTGAACCGGTCGCGCGGGCTGATCGCCATGTGGTGATCGCAAGAGGTGCAGACATTCAGGTTCTGCGCCAATTCGCGGTGAAACAGCATCGTGCCGCATTCCGGGCACTTCGTCCAAAGGTTCTCGGGCACCTCGCGCCGAGAGAAGAGCGAATTGATCTTCGGGCGGA
>JALQYS010000444.1 GCA_023254015.1 Paracoccaceae bacterium | reverse complement strand
CACCCGATGGATTACCTGTCGGGGATTCTGACCGACCGGGGCTGGGGCAGCCTGAAGGTCGGGGTCGAGATGGACAATTACTATTTCTCCGCCGCCGCCTATGGCGCGCTGGTGAAGAACCTTCCCAATGTCCGTTTCTCTGATTGCACGGCGCTGGTGAACTGGCAACGCGCGGTGAAATCGCCGCAGGAAATCGACTACATGCGCAAGGCGGGCCGGATCGTCGAGAAGATGCACCAGCGCATCTTCGACAGGATCGAGGTAGGAATGCGCAAATGCGATCTGGTGGCCGAGATCTATGATGCGGGCATCCGGGGCGACGCGGATTTCGGCGGCGATTACCCGGCCATCGTGCCGCTTCTGCCCTCGGGCCGCGATGCCTCTGCCCCGCATCTGACCTGGGACGACAAGCCGATGCAGCCGGGCATGGGCACCTTCTTCGAGATCGCCGGGTGCTATCACCGCTACCACCTGCCGCTCTCGCGCACCGTGTTCCTGGGCAAGCCGACCCAGGCCTTCCTTGATGCCGAAAAGGCGACGCTCGAAGGGATGGAGGCGGGCCTTGCCGCCGCCCGGCCCGGCAACACCTGCGAGGACATCGCGCGCGGGTTCTTCGACGTTCTGAAGAAATACGGGATCCTCAAGGACAACCGCACCGGCTATCCGATCGGCGTCAGCTATCCGCCCGACTGGGGCGAACGCACCATGTCCCTGCGCCCTGGCGACCGGACGGTGCTGGAACCCGGCATGACCTTCCATTTCATGACCGGACTCTGGCTGGAGGACATGGGCTTCGAGCTGACGGAATCCATCCTGATCACCGAAACCGGGGTCGAATGCCTGTCCAGCGTGCCGCGCAAGCTTTTCGTGAAGGACTAGGGCCATGACACAGACCATGAAACCGTCGCCAATCTCGGCGACGGTGGATTTCGATGCCGATGGCGTGCAACACGGATTTCTCCGGCTGCCCTATTCGCGTGATGATGCAGCCTGGGGTTCGGTGATGATCCCGGTCGCGGTGGTGAAGAACGGCAAGGGGCCGACCGCGCTCCTGACCGGGGCGAACCACGGCGACGAGTATGAAGGGCCGATCGCGCTGTTCGATCTGGCGCGCACACTGCGGCCCGAGGATGTGACAGGCCGGGTGATCATCGTCCCGGCGATGAACCAGCCCGCCTTCGCCGCCGGCACCCGCACCTCGCCTATCGACCGCGGCAACATGAACCGCAGCTTTCCGGGGCGGCCGGATGGCACGGTGACGGAAAAGATCGCCGACTACTTCCAGCGGGTGCTCTTGCCCATGGCGGACGTGGTGCTCGACTTCCATTCGGGTGGCAAGACGCTGGATTTCCTGCCGTTCTGCGCCGCGCATATTCTGCCCGACAAGGCACAAGAGGCGCGCGCCTTCGATCTGGTCCGCGCTTTCGGCGCCCCCTACAGTGTGAAGATGCTCGAGATTGATGCGGTCGGCATGTATGACACCGCCGCAGAAGAAATGGGCAAGATCTTCGTCACCACCGAACTTGGCGGTGGCGGCACCGCAAGCGCCCACACCGCCCGCATCGCCGTGCAGGGCTGCCGCAACCTTCTGATCGCAGCGGGCATCGTGAAGGGCGAGGTCGAGACGCAGGCGACCCAATGGCTCGACATGCCCGACGGCGACTGCTTCACCTTTTCGGAAGATGCCGGGATGATCCGGTTTCTGGCCGATCTCGGCGAGAGGGTGGAAAAGGGGCAGGTCGTGGCCATGATCACCCCGACCGGGCGGACTGGCCTCGATCCGGTGGAACTGAAGGCACGCCGCGCGGGGCTTTTCACGGCGCGGCATTTCCCCGGACTGGTCAAGCCGGGTGATTGCGTTGCGGTGATCGCCGACGAAGTCGCGGGCTGAGTTCTGCAAAGGAGGGGACATGGCAGGGCTTTCGGCGAGAGACCTAGGCCTCGCAGTGCTGGTGGCCCTGATCTGGGGCATGGGCTTTGTGGTGGCCAAGGGCGGGATGGCGCATTTTCCGCCCATCCTGCTGATGGCGCTGCGCTTTTCCATCACAGCGCTGGCGCTGGTCTGGTTCCTCGGGCCGGTCGGTCGTAATCTGGGAAGACTGGTGCAGATCTCGGTCATCGGCGCCTCGGTGCAGTATGCCCTGACCTTCACCGGCGTGAAAGGCCTTGGGGCGGGCCTCTCGGCTCTGGTCGTCCAGCTTGAAGTGCCGTTCCTCGTCCTCCTTGGCGCGCTGCTGCTGCGCGAACGCCCCACGGTCTACAAATGGCTGGGCATCGCGATCGCTTTCGCGGGCGTCGGGCTGATTGCCGCCCACGAGCGTTTCACAGGATCGCTCGGGCCTGTCGTTCTCGTCGTGGGCGGTGCTTTCTTCTGGGCCTTCGGTCAGGTTCTGGTCCGGGGGTTGAAGGGCATGACCGGCCTGTCAGTCACCGCATGGACCGCCGTTCTGGCCACGCCACAACTGTTCCTGCTGTCAGCTCTGTTCGAAACCGGGCAAGTCGAGGCGATCCGCACCGCAGGCACGGCCGCCTGGGGCGCGGCACTGTATCTTGGCCTCATCATGACGACACTTGGCTATTTCCTCTGGAACAGCCTCATCCTGCGCAACGAGGTTGGGCAGGTGGCGCCCTTCCTGCTGCTGCTGCCGGTGTTTTCCGTGATCGGCGGCGTCCTGTTTCTGGGCGAGACGCTGACGCTTTCGCGCCTGGCCGGGGGCGCTGTCGTGCTATCGGGAGTGGCGCTGATCACCCTGTCTCGACCGCAGCCCGTCCGTCTGCGAGCTGGCGGAACCCTGCGACCTGGCGGAACGATGAACAGAAACCCTGACGACACCAACCGGTAAGGATCGCGCCAAACGCCCGGTGGCCTGCCCAGCTTCGAAGCGCATGCATGGCCGGACCGGCTGGCAGCGCGCCAGCGGGAGTGCAGGGAATGCATGCGCAGATGGACGCTGGATGTTGTTCCAGAGACGGTTGGACGCCAGTCCCGTTCCCTCCGCCACTTGCACATTGCAAACCCGAAAACAGGTCCCTCGCGGGGCCTTTTTCTTTATGTGCCAAAGGGGTTTGCAGGGACCTTCCGCCCTTCGGAGACTGGTCAGCCACGCGAGATTGGTCTCCGAACGCCCGCCGTCTCTTTCCACCCGCCCTGCGCTCTCGGCGAGACGGATTCACAATCTCCATATATTTCAATGAACTGACGGGATCGCGTTGCGCCTGCGTTTCGCTGGTTCCGGCTTGTCTCAAAGCAGATGGCGAGGCGACACGGGCGGCGTGGTCGTTGGTATGCCTTGGGAGTTTTGCGCGAAGCTTCCGGGGGACAGTAGAGATCGAGAAGTTCAGGGGGCAACCGGCGTGGAGGGGGGCGCGCGGGATCAGGGCAGACTATTGGGGCAAGCCCTCTCCAGGCTCCTGAGAGATCACGAGCCTTCGCCGGGGATCTGTTTCTTCGGCATTCCCCTGAAGCCATGCAAGGATGTGCCGCGTGTCCTCTAACGAAACCGTTGCATCGCGGGAGACGCGGAACCCTGCCATGCGTTCAAGATCGCGCTGTCCCAGCATCGATCTTTCCAAGTATGTCCGGATCGAAAAGACCGGCATGGGATCTGGAAAGAATGACTTGGCCGCAGCATTCACGCCCAGCGTGCGCAAGACCAGTGCCCCGTCACCGTGTGGCATGAGCATGTCGTACGTCATGTCGTCCTTCAGCTTGGTCAGGTTGTGCTCGAAGCCTGAAGACAACATGGTTCGAAGGGAGCGCGCCTTCTGAAGGATCTGGAGAACATCGGCCTTCAGTGTCTCGGGAGTCGAAGCGCCGCGCTCCATCAACCTGGAAATGGCATGGTGCGAGATATTGGCGGCGATATTGATGTGCGAATTTACCTCTCCGGCGCGCGCGATACACAAAAGATCGGCAAGAATGACCGATCGCTCAGAAAAGGCCTTCTCCTCGTCGCCGGTCATTGCAAATACATCAGTTTCACGGGCAGACGCCATCCGAACGGCGAACACAGCCTTCATGACCTTGTCCCATTGGGCCAAATGGACGCCGCCAAATGCAGGGCGCACATTCTTGGATACGCGCTCGATCACGCGGCCGGGCTTCTTGGAGGGAACGGATTCATGAAAGGCGGACAGTGCGGCCTTGCGCCGCGGCGAGTTCAACCAGTCTGTTATCACACTCAGGTATGGACGATCCTGGATGAACTTCGTAGCGTGACCCTCAGCCAATCTTTTGTACAAGGCTTGCGCTCCCGGCCGCCAAAGAATTTTCACAGTATCAACAAGATGCAGAACGAAGGTCCAGCTTCAAGCCCTAAGGTGAACCAGGGCGCACCGTGGGGTTCATCGTCGACTGGTGGGGCGTTTAACCCGATGCGCCGTGCACGGAGCTTTTGTTATGATTGAGTTGCCCGAGCGGCTTATTGAGCCGCCTTTAGAAGACCTTTCGCGCCTGCGCCAGGAAATGACGGAAGGCGAGCGGATCGTTTTTGATTTCTTTCATCGGAATCTTGACCCGAAATGGGAAATATATGTTCAGCCTCACCTGAACGGCTTACGTCCTGACTTTGTTTTGATGCATCCCGCTATTGGTATCGCAGTTTTCGAAGTAAAAGATTGGAACCTAGATGCCATGGAGTACTTTCCGAAGCACATCAACTCCCATCGGACGGAGCTTTGGGCGCGGAAAGACGGGCGAGATTTTTCTCATGAGCGAAGCAATCCCTTCTCGGGGCTCTGATGATGTGACCGCCCCCCGACGGCATCAACGTGCCAAGGTGGGCCTGCGAGGATCCACATAGGGGAGCGGTCATGTCGGAGATTATCACGGTCGGGCTCGACCTGGCGAAGAATGTGTTTCAGGCGCATGGTGCCGACGCCTCGGGGCGGGCG
>JALQYS010000238.1 GCA_023254015.1 Paracoccaceae bacterium | reverse complement strand
ATATCCCGATGTGCTGGAAAAGGCGGGTGCGCGCGATGCCGACATGATCATCGCGGCCACCCATTCCGACGAGGTGAACATGGTCACCTGCCAGGTGGCCCATTCGGTGTTCGGTGTCCCGCGCAAGATCGCGCGGCTGCGGGCGCAGAACTATTCCATGCCGCTTTATTCCGATCTTTATCGGCGCGACCATCTGCCGATTGACGTGGTGATCAGCCCCGAACGCGAGGTGGCCGAGGCCGCGCTGCAGCGCCTTGCCGCCCCGGCCGCCTTTGACACCGAAAGCTTCATGGGCGGCCGCGCCCAGCTTCTGGGCATCGCGCTGACCGAGGACTGTCCGGTTCTGATGACGCCCTTGCGCCAGTTGAACGAGCTGTTTTCCACCCTGCGCGCCATTGTCGTCGGCGTGCGGCGCGAAGAGGGCAAGCTTTTCGCCCCGTCGCCGCGCGACATCCTGATGGCGGGGGACCGGACCTATGTCTTTACCCATATCGAGGACGTGAACCGCACGCTGGAAGTCTTTGGCAAAAGGACGAAAAAGCAAGAGCGCGTCATCATCGTGGGCGGCGGCAACGTCGGCCTTGCCGTGGCCCGCGCGCTGGAGACGCGGACCGACCGCATCCGCGCCAAAATCATCGAACGCAATCGCAGCACGGCGGAAAATGCCGCCGACAGCCTGACGCGGACCATCGTTCTGAACGGCGATGGCATGGACATGGATATTCTGGCCGAGGCGGCGATCGACCGGGCCGATGCGGTGCTGACGCTGACCGATGACGACAAGACCAACATTCTGGCTGCCGTGCGCGCCAAGCAGGCCGGCTGCCCGATGGCGATTGCGCTGGTCAACGACCCGACGCTGGCGCCCCTGATGGGGCCTTTGGACATCGACGCCTATATCAACCCGCGCGCCACGACCGTCTCGTCGATCCTGCGCCATATCCGGCATGGCAAGGTGCGGGCGGTCTACTCCATCGGCGATGCCGAGGCCGAACTGGTCGAGGCGCAGGTTCTGGCCACCTCGCCCCTTGCGGGCAAGCTCGTTCGCGATGTCGATTTCCCCGAGGGCGTTCTGGTGGGCGCGGTGATGAAGGGCGAGCGGGTGATGAAGCCGACCGGCGATCTGCGGATCGAGGCGGGCGATGTGATTGCCCTTTTCACCATGGCGGGCGACCGTCCCGAGGTCGAGCGCCTGTTGCAGGTCTCGGTCGAGTTCTTCTGAGGGGGCGGGCCGATGCTGCGCCGCCTGTTGGACCTGCCGCTTCTGGTCTTGCTGCTGGGCCTTGCGGGGCTGGCGATGTTCCTGCCGGCGGTCCATGCGCTGGTGCTGCGCGATCATGGCCTTGCGCGGGCCTTTTTCTATGTGGGCCTTCTGGTGCTGATCCTTGCGGGGCTTCTGGGCCTTGCCCGCGCCAATGCCACGCCGCGCAACGTGGCGCGCAACCATCTGGTGTCGCTGGCGCTGGCCTATGCCCTTTTGCCGCCGGTGCTGGCGCTGCCGCTGGTGCAGCCCTCTGCGGGCGGGCTGTCCTTTGGCGCGGCCAGTTTCGAGATGCTGTCGGCCTTTACCACCACCGGCGCCCGGGTGCTGGAGGGGCCGCTGAAGCCCAGCGTGGAGCTGTGGCGGGCCTTTGTCGGCTGGCTGGGCGGGCTTTTCGCGCTGGTCATGGTATTTTCGGTGCTGATGCCCTTGAACCTTGGCGGGGTCGAGGTGGAGACCGGGCGTATCCCCGGCCGGGCCAGCCCTTCGACCCAGCAGATTACCCGCGTGGCTGACCCGTCCCAAAGGATGGCGCGCTTTGCCGGGCAGATCTTTCCGGTCTATGCCGGGCTGACCCTGATCTTGTGGGGACTGCTCTTTGCCGCCGGGCAGGATGGCCTTGTCGCGTTGTGCCATGCGATGTCGGTGCTGGCGACCTCGGGCATCAGCCCCTTGCCCCCTGGCACGGCCCTGCCGGGGGCCTGGCTGGGCGAGCTGGCCATCGCCCTGTTCCTGATCTTTGCCCTCAGCCGTCGCCCGATGCTGCGGCTGATCGGCCAGAAGGTGGCCGCGCCGCTGCGCCGCGACCCCGAGCTCAATCTGGCGGCCGTTCTTCTGGGGCTGGCGGCGCTGGGGCTGTTTCTGGTGGGGCTGGCGGGCGCGCTGGGGCAGGGGGCGGGCCAGTCTTTGCACCAGTCGGCGGGCGAGGCGCTGCAGGCGCTTTGGGCGCTGCTCTTCACCTGCCTTTCCTTTCTGACGACCACCGGCTTTGTTGCGGGGGCTTGGGATGAGATGCTGCTGTGGTCGGGCATGGCCTCGCCCGATATGGTGCTGTGGGGACTTGCCGTGATCGGTGGCGGGGTGGCCTGCACGGCGGGCGGGGTCAAACTGCTCCGGGTGCATGCGCTGCTGCGCTATGGCGAGCAAGAGCTTGACCGGGTGATCCACCCCAACGCCGTTGCCCGTAGCCGCAGCGCGGCCGGCGTATCGCGCGGGGCCGGGCTGCAGGGGGCGGCCATGGCCTGGGTGTTCTTCATGATCTTCGGCCTGTCGATCGCGGCCTTCACCGGGGCGCTGACCATGCTGGGCCTCGGCTTTGAGGAAAGCCTGGTGTTGACCCTTTCGGCCCTGACCACGACCGGCCCGCTGGTGGAACAATCGGGGGGGATTGCGGCCAGTTTTGCCGGACAGGGCGGGCTGACGCAGGCGGTTCTGGGGGCGGCGATGGTGGTCGGCCGGCTGGAGGCGCTGGCCGTCCTGGCGATTCTCCTGCCTGAAAATCTGCGCGGCTAAGGGCGCCCCCGCCACGGGATTTCGGTTCAAGTCGTCGGAAACCCAGTGAAAAGTCGAAATCCAGCGGGATTCCTGTCCGATTTTGCACTGGAAACTCGGGCCGTGTCAGGTGATACTTGCACGTCCGCCCATAAAGGATGGCGGATACGGGTAGCGCGACGGATAAATAAGGACAAAAAGCCAATGGCCGCCGATAAGCAGAATTTGCAGGACGCCTTTCTCAATCAGGTCCGCAAGTCAAAGGTCCCTGTCACGATTTTTCTCATCAACGGGGTCAAGCTGCAGGGCGTCATCACCTGGTTTGACAATTTCTGCGTGCTCTTGCGCCGCGATGGCCAGTCGCAACTGGTCTACAAACACGCGATCTCGACCATCATGCCGGGCGGACCGCTGAACCTGTATGAGGGCGAAGACTGATCGGCGATCCCAATGACGATGCGTTCGAGGATGATCCGCTGTTTCACGACCGCGGCATCCACGCGCATGACACCGCAACCCCGGCCACCCGGGCTTATGTGCTGCATCCCGACCTGAAATTGGCCCGCAGCCGCCGCCTGCCCGAACATGGCCTGGCCGAGGCGGTCAGCCTTGCCGATGCCCTGCCCAACCTGCAGGTCCTGGGGGCAGAGGTGGTGCGCCTGCCCAAGGTGCACCCTGGCATGCTCTTCGGTTCGGGCAAGGTGGACGAACTGCGCAGCCGGCTGAAAGAGCTCGACATCGGGCTGGTGCTGGTGGATGGCCCGGTCTCGCCGGTGCAGCAGCGCAATCTGGAAAAGGAATGGGGCGTCAAGCTTCTGGACCGGACCGGGCTCATTCTGGAAATCTTTGCGGACCGCGCGCGCACCCGTGAAGGGGTGCTGCAGGTGGAACTGGCGGCGCTGTCCTATCAGCGCACGCGGCTGGTGCGGGCCTGGACCCACCTTGAACGCCAGCGCGGCGGCTTTGGCTTTGTCGGCGGGCCCGGCGAAACCCAGATCGAGGCCGACCGCCGGGCAATCGACGATCAGGTGGTGCGGCTGAAGCGTCAGCTGGACCGCGTGGTGAAAACGCGCGAGCTGCATCGCGCGGCGCGCCGCAAGGTGCCGTTCCCGGTGGTGGCGCTGGTCGGCTATACCAACGCCGGCAAGTCCACCTTGTTCAACCGGATGACCGGGGCCGAGGTTCTGGCCAAGGACATGCTTTTTGCCACGCTGGACCCGACGATGCGCGGGGTCGTGCTGCCCTCGGGGCGCAAGGTGATCGCCTCGGACACGGTGGGCTTCATCTC
>JALQYS010000280.1 GCA_023254015.1 Paracoccaceae bacterium | reverse complement strand
TTACCGTGCCGCGGCTAATGCCTTCGGCGGCGGCGAGCCATATCTCGATGGAATTCGGCCTGACCGGCCCGACCTTTGCCGTCTCGTCGGCCTGCGCCTCGTCCAACCATGCCATCGGGCTGGCCTTTCAGATGGTGCGCGCCGGCATGGTGGATCAGGCGCTGGCGGGCGGGTCCGAGGCGATGCTGTCCTTTGGCGGGCTCAAGGCCTGGGAGGGCTTGCGCGTGATGTCGCCCGACGGCTGCCGCCCCTTTGCGGCAGGGCGCAATGGCATGGTGCAGGGCGAGGGTGCTGCGGTTTTCCTGCTGGAGACGCTGGAGGCGTCGCAGGCGCGCGGGGCGGCGGTGCTGGCCGAGATCGCGGGCTTTTCCATGACGGCGGATGCCGCCGACATCGTGCTGCCCAACCCCGAGGGCGCGGCCCGCGCCATGGCCGGTGCCTTGGCCGATGCGGGACTTGCACCCGATGCGGTGGATCACATCAACGCCCATGGCACCGGCACGGCGGCCAATGACCGCTCGGAGGCCGAGGCCATGGCGCGCGTGTTCGGGCCGCGCGCCGGGGCCATTCCGGTGACGGCGACGAAATCGCTGCACGGCCATCTGATCGGGGCGGCGGGCGCGGTAGAGCTGATCGGCGTCCTGTCGGCCCTGCAAGGGCTGATCCCGCCAACGGCAGGCTTTGACGCCGCCGATCCGGCCTGCGCGGTCGATCTGGTGACGGGGGCTGCGCGGCAGGCCGAGGTGGCGGTGGCGCTGTCCAACGCCTTTGCCTTTGGCGGGCTGAACGCGGTTCTGGCGCTGCGCCGGGCCGGGGCATGAAAAAACCCGCCCTTTCGGGGCGGGTTTCAAGTCTTGCGGGCAGGGCTGCACTCAGGGCGCGGGAACGGTGGCCGCCGCCGCGTCAAAGCCTGCGGTAAAGCCCTTGAGCGACACCGCCAGCTGCACCGGCTTGTCAGGCGCGACCGCCGGAACGATGGTGACGGTGGCCGAGGCGCCCTTCTTGAACGCCTCCACCTCTTCGGCGGTAAAGCCGACGCGGGCCACGCAGCCCGCCTGGGTGCAGAAGGTGAAGGGATAGATCTTGGCCGGGGCGGTATCGATCTGGATGGTCAGGTTCGCCGTCAGCAGGGTCTCCAGGGGCGCCATCAGCGTGCCACCCGCCGCCGCCTTGCCGCCTGCCGGCAGGCCGAAGATCGAGAATTCGGCCACGGCATTGCCCTGATCGTCTTTCAGGCTCTGGAACAGCTCGCAGGGGTCCTTGCCATCTTCGGTCTTGATGCAGCGCAGTTCCCACTGTTCGAAGGAGTCAGCCAGATAGCCCTCGTTCACCTGCGCGGTGTCCTTGGTGCGGATGCCGCCCGCCTCGACGCCCATCGACAGATCGGCCGGGGCCTCGGTCGTTGCGGTTTCTGCGGCGGCCGCATCGGTTTCCTGCGCCAGAACCGGCAGCGCGGCCCCCGACAGCGCCAGAAGGGCCGCGACCGGAAGGGCTTTGAACAGCTTATGCATCGACATGTGACATGGTCTCCAGACGGAATTTGCCGCCGCATAGCACGCGTCCCGGGGCAAGTCAGGCGGGAAAACGCAAGAAGGCGGGGGGCTGCGCAAGTTGTCGCGCAAAGGATCGTGAATAAACGGAAAAAGGGCCGGAAGCCCGACCCTTTCTCTCTATTTTCTTGCTCCCTGTCGGACTGGCCGACGTCATGACCCAGACGCTATTGCGGTTTTTTCGTTCCGTCAACAGGATTCCTCGGGGTTTGTATCCGAAACAATCGCGGCTTGTTCCGGGGCGCAGAATGCCCGTCGGCGGCCCCGGCAAGAAGGGGCTGGCACGCCGACCCCAAGGTTGTATCCTGCCCCGTGACCCCGTCGCGGCAGGCGCGGCGGCGGCCTGTCGGGACCAATGGCATGACGGATACGATTTTTGTGGGCGGCGGCGGCGAAGCCTATGGGGTGCCGCAGAACCTGCTGTTGAAATATGGCAACCGCCATGGCCTGATCGCCGGGGCGACCGGCACGGGCAAGACGGTGACGCTGCAAGTGCTGGCCGAAGGCTTTTCGGCGGCAGGTGTTCCGGTGTTCATGGCCGATGTGAAGGGCGACCTTGCCGGCATCGCGGCGGCCGGATCGCCCGAGGCCAAGCTGCATGACGCCTTTGCCAAGCGCGCCGCCACCATCGGGCTGGACCTGCAGTATCAGGCCTGTCCCGTCACCTTCTGGGATCTTTTCGGCCAACAGGGCCACCCGATCCGCGCCACCGTGGCCGAGATGGGGCCCTTGCTGCTGTCGCGGCTTCTGGAACTGACCGAACCGCAAGAGGGTGTCCTGAACGTGGCCTTCCGGCTGGCCGATGAAGAAGAGCTGCCGCTTCTGGACCTCAAGGACCTGCAGGCGCTGCTGACCTTCATCGCCGAAAACGACAAGGAAATCTCGGGGCGGTATGGGCTTGTGTCCTCTGCCTCGATCGGGGCGATCCAGCGGCGGCTTCTGGTGCTGGAAAATCAGGGCGCGGCGCAGATGTTCGGCGAGCCGGCGCTGGAGCTGGCCGACCTCATGCGCACCGATGCGCAGGGGCGCGGCATGGTCAACCTTCTGGCCGCCGACAAGCTGATGAACGCAGGCCCGCGGCTTTATGCGACCTTCCTTCTGTGGCTTCTGTCGGAACTCTTCGAGGAGCTGCCCGAGGTGGGCGATCCCGAAAAGCCGAAACTTGTGTTCTTCTTCGACGAGGCGCATCTGCTGTTCAATGATGCGCCCAAGGCGCTGGTGTCAAAGGTTGAACAGGTGGCGCGGCTGATCCGGTCCAAGGGGGTGGGGGTGTATTTCATCACGCAAAACCCCGCCGACGTGCCCGACATGATCCTTGGCCAGCTGGGCAACCGGGTGCAGCACGCCCTGCGCGCCTTTACGGCCAAGGATCAGAAAGACCTGAAACTGGCGGCCGAGACCTATCGGCCGAACCCCCGCTTTGCCATCGAGGAGGCGATCCGCGATGTCGGCACGGGCGAGGCTGTGACCTCGTTCCTTGAGGCAAAGGGTGTGCCGGGGATGGCCGAGCGCACGCTGATCCGCCCGCCGTCCTCGCAACTGGGGCCGATTGACCCGGCGCTGCGGGCGCGGCTGATGGCGGGCTCTGGCATGGGGGCGAAATATGACCGGGCCATCGACCGCGATTCGGCCTATGAGCGCCTGCGCGCCAAGGCCGAACGCGCCGCCCGTGATGCCGCCGAGGCCGAAGAGCGCGCCGAACGCGACCGCGCCGAGGAACGGGAGTTTTCCCGTGCCCGCCGCTATGACGGCGAACGGACGGCGCCTGCCCGCAAGAGCGCCAGCCGCAGCGATTCCATTGGTGAGGCTTTTGCCAAAAGCTTTGCCCGCCAGCTGGGCACCAAATCCGGTCAGGCCATCGTGCGCGGTGTGCTGGGGTCGATCTTCGGCCGCCGCTAGGGCGAGGGCAACCGACCGGCCGGATAAGCCGCAGCTCCATCGACAGTTTTGCAGCAATGTCCAGATTGTGCCGCGGCCATGCCGCAATCCCGCAGGACCCTGAACAGCGGGGATGTTTGCGAGAGGTCTGCCGATGGCTATTTCAGCCGCCGAACAATACATGCTGGAATTGATAAACCGCGCCCGCCTTGACCCGTTGGGAGAGGCGGCGCGGCAGGGGATCGGTCTGAACGACAATCTGACGCCCGACAGGCTGCACAGCGGCGTGCGCGGCGTTCTGGCCCATGACGAGGCGCTGGAACGCGCCGCCATCGGTCATTCGCAATGGATGCTGGCCAATGACATCTTTTCCCATACCGGCGTGAACAACACCACCCCCGCCCAGCGTGCCATTGCGGCGGGCTACGAAGGCTGGGGGGCGGGCGAGAACATCAGCTGGCGCGGCACCACGGGCTTCATGAACCTTGAAGCCGTCATCGGCCAGCAACATGCCGACCTGTTCCGCTCGGCCGGGCATCGGGTGAACATCCTTTGGGACAGCTATCGCGATCTGGGCCTGGCGCAAGAGCCGGGGCAGTTCACCTATAACGGCATGGCCTATAACGCCTCGATGGTGACGCAGAATGTCTCCAGCGAATCGGGGGTCTATTACGTCACCGGCGTGATCTATG
>JALQYS010000235.1 GCA_023254015.1 Paracoccaceae bacterium | reverse complement strand
AGCGCATGGGCATGGTCTTCCAGGGCTTCCATCTCTTTCCACACAAGACCGCGCTGGAAAATGTCATCGAGGCACCGATTGTGGTCAAGGGCGTCGCCCGCGATCAGGCCGTGGCCGAGGCGATGGCGCTTCTGGACAAGGTCGGCATGCGCGAGCGGGCGCATTACTACCCGGCGCAGTTGTCGGGCGGGCAGCAGCAGCGGACGGCCATCGCACGCTCTCTGGCGATGAAACCCGACCTGATGCTGTTCGACGAGCCGACCTCGGCCCTTGACCCCGAACTGGTGGGCGAGGTTCTGGCCGTCATGCGCGCGCTGGCTGACGAGGGGCGCACCATGCTTGTCGTCACGCATGAGATGGCCTTTGCCCGCGATGTCTCATCCCGGACCGTGTTCCTGCATCAGGGACAGATCTGCGAGGAAGGCCCGCCCGACCAGCTTTTCCGCAACCCGCAGACCGACCAATTCCGGGCCTTCCTGTCCCGGATGAACTGATCACCCAGAGGAGGAACCACCATGATCAGAAAGACCCTCATCGCCGCAGCCACCCTTGCGACCCTTGCCACCGGCGCCTTTGCGCAGGACAAGCTGCGCATCGGCGTCGAAGGCGCCTATCCGCCCTTCTCGTTCAAGCAGGCGGACGGCAGCCTTGCGGGCTTTGACATCGACATCGCCATGGCGCTGTGCGCCGAGATGAAGCGCGACTGCGAGCTGGTCGAACAGGACTGGGACGGGATGATCCCGGCGCTGAAGGCGAAGAAGTTCGACGCCATCGTCGCCTCGATGTCGATCACCGAGGAACGCAAGCGCCAGATCGACTTTTCGGCGAAGTATTACAAGACCCCGGCGCGGGTGGTGGCGAAGAAGGACTCCGGCCTTGAAGGCACGGCGACAGGGCTGGCTGGCAAGCGTCTGGGCGTGCAGCGCGGCTCGACCCACCAGTGCTATGCCGAAAAGATGTTCCCCGAGGCGGAAATCGTCCTTTACGGCACGCAGGAAGAAGTGTTCAGCGACCTTGCCCTTGGCCGGATCGACGCGCAACTGTCGGATTCGCTGATCTCGCAGGAAAGCTTCCTGTCCAAACCCGAGGGCGCGGATTTTGCCTTCCTTGCCGGCGATCATACCGATGTCGATTGCTATGGCGAAGGCGTGGGCATTGCCGTGCGCCAGGGTGAGGAAGAACTGCGCGACGCCTTCAGCGCGGCGATCACCGCGATCCGCGACAACGGCACCTACAAGACCGTCAACGACAAGTATTTCCCCTTCGACATCTACGGCGGCCGTCCCGACGGGATGTAACCGGACCCCGGGGGCGCATCCCGCGCCCCCGGCCTTTGCGTGAGGTCAGGCATGGATCTTCTTATCGAATACCGATCACAGCTTTGGGCCGGGCTGGTGACAACGGTTCAGATTGCGCTGGCCTCGCTGTTCTTTTCGGTGGCTCTGGGGCTGATCGGCGCCTGGGCGAAACTATCGGCCAACCGCACCGCAAGGGCGCTGGCCGGCGCCTATACGACGCTGGTGCGCGGCGTGCCGGACCTTGTGCTGATCATGCTGGTCTTCTTCGGCGGGCAGGTCACGCTGAACGCCATCGGCGCTGCCACCGGCCTCTGGGATTATCTCGAGGTCAGCCAGTTCGCCGCCGGCGCCCTGACCATCGGCGTGATCTTCGGCGCCTACTTCACCGAAACCTTCCGCGGTGCGATCCTTGCCATCCCGCGAGGCCAGATCGAAGCCGGAATCAGCATCGGCATGTCGCGCCCGCTTCTGTTCCGCCGCATCGTCTGGCCGCAGATGGTGCGCTATGCCCTGCCCGGTTTCGGCAACAACTGGCTGGTGCAGCTGAAGACGACGGCGCTGGTCTCGGTCATCGGCTTGCAGGATCTGGTCTACAACGCCTTTGCGGCGGGCCGGTCGACTGACGCGCTGTTCACCTTCATGGCGGCGGCCTTCGTGATCTATCTTGGCCTGACGGCGCTGTCGGACCTGGGCCTGCGTGCACTGGAACGGCGCTACAGCCGCGGCGTGCAAAGGGCCTGAGCGATGGAAACCTTTCTGAACTGGTTCCCGCTGGACCTGCCGCTGATCGCCCAGAATTTCGACCGTTTCCTGGTCGGCGTGCGGGTGACGCTGGGCCTGACCTTCCTGTCGCTGGCGCTTGGCGCCGCGCTTGCCGTGCCGCTGGCCATTGCCCGTGCGTCGCGCCACCGGGTGCTGAACCCGCTGGTCTGGACCTATACCTATGTCTTTCGCGGCACGCCGCTGTTGGTGCAGACCTATCTGCTTTATTACGGCGCGGGCCAATTTGCCTTCATCCGCGACTCGTGGCTGTGGGATCCCGTACTGTCGCAGGCCTGGTGGTGCGCGCTGATTGCCTTCACCCTGAACACCGCCGCCTATTCGACCGAGCTGTTGCGCGGCGCCATCGTCGATACGCCCGCAGGCGAGGTCGAGGCGGCGATCGCCACCGGCCATTCCTACTGCGGACGCTTGCGCCGCATCATCCTGCCGTCGGCCTTTCGCCGCGCCATTCCTGCCTACTCCAATGAGGTGATCTTCATGCTGCACGGCTCGGTCGTGGCCAGTACCATCACCCTGCAGGACATACTTGGCGTCGGCCGCTGGCTGAACGGGCGCTACTACCTGGCCTATGAGGGGCTGATCACCGCGGCCGTCCTCTACTTCATCATCGTCTTTGCCATCACCCGGGTCTTCCGTTGGCTGGAGCGGCGCTATCTGCGCCATCTGGAACGCCGCCGCGAACCCGCCGCCGCCGCCGTCGCACCACCCATGGGGATCAAATGATCGAGCGTTTCCACACCACCGCCCGGATGAGCCGCATCGTCCGCCACAACGGCACAATCTGGCTGTGCGGACAGGTCGGCGCAGGCGCCACCGTGGCCGAGCAGACCCGCGACTGCCTGTCCCGCGTCGATGCCTTGCTGACCGAAGCCGGATCCTCGCGCCGCGACATCCTGCAAGCGACGATCTGGCTTGCCCATATGGCCGACTATGACGCGATGAATGCGGTGTGGGACGAGTGGATGCCCGAAGGCTGCGCCCCTGCACGGGCCTGCGGCGAGGCGCGGCTGGCCGGATCGGACCTGCTGGTCGAGGTGATCGTGACGGCGGCGGTGTCGGCATGAGCGGCGGCACCTGCATCCTGATCGGCGCGCCGCTTGATTGCGGCAAGCGCCGCCGCGGCTGTTCGATGGGGCCAGAAGCCTATCGCGTCGCGGGCCTTGCCGAGACGCTGGCCGATCTTGGCTGGCGGGTCGAGGACCGGGGCGACGTGCCCGGCCCCAAGGCGCCGCCGCCCGCGCCCGCCGGGCAGGTCCATGCCCGGTCCGAAAACATCGAATGGACGAGGCTTCTGTCGAATGCTGCCCGTGACGCGATGGCCACCGGCTTTCCGATCTTCCTCGGCGGCGATCATGCGCTGTCGCTGGGCACCGTGGCGGGCGTGGCCGATCACGCCGCGGCGAAAGGCCGACCGCTGTTCGTCCTGTGGCTGGATGCCCATCCCGACATCCACAGCCCGGCCACCTCGGCCTCGGGCAACCTGCACGGCACGCCCATCGGCTATGTCACCGGGCAGCCCGGCTTTGACGGGTTTCCGCCGATGGCGAATCCGGTGCCGCCGCGAAACATCTGCTTCATCGGCCTGCGCTCGGTCGACGGGCCGGAACGCGCGGCGATTCAGTCGGCGGGCATGCGTGCCATCGACATGCGCCAGATCGACGAACGCGGCATCGCCGCCCCGCTGGCCGAGTTCATCGCCGCAGTGAGGGCCGCGAACGGCATGCTGCACCTGTCGCTGGATGTCGATTTCCTCGACCCCGCCATCGCGCCCGCCGTCGGCACCACCGTGCCGGGCGGCGCCACCTTCCGCGAGGCGCATCTGGCGATGGAGATGCTGCACGACAGCGGGCTTGTCACCTCGCTGGACCTTGTGGAACTGAACCCGTTTCTCGACGATCGCGGGCGAACCGCCGCTCTGATGGTCGATCTGACCGCCTCGCTGTTCGGCCGCTGCGTCTTTGACCGGCCCACCCGCAGCCATTCCTGAAGGACCGCCATGACCGCCCCCAAACCCTCGGACCTTGCCTTCATTCGCTTTGTCAGCGTGGAAAACATGATGCGGCTGGTCAACAGCATCGGCGTCGAGACCGCGCTGCGCGACCTTGCCCGCTATATCGAGGACGACTTCCGCCGCTGGACCCTGTTCGACAAGACGCCGCGCGTGGCCAGCCATTCGGCCGAAGGTGTGATCGAGCTGATGCCGACATCGGATGGGGTCAGCTACGGTTTCAAATATGTGAACGGCCACCCGAAGAACACGAAATCGGGCTTGCAGACGGTCACCGCCTTCGGCCTTCTGGCGCGTGTCGACACCGGCTATCCTGAACTCTTGACCGAAATGACGCTGTTGACGGCGCTGCGCACCGCCGCGACAAGCGCCATGGTCGCGCGCCATCTGGCGCCCAAAGGCGCCACGACCATGGCGATGATCGGCAATGGCGCGCAATCCGAGTTTCAGGCCCTTGCGATGCGCGCAATCTGCGGGATCAGCGAGCTGCGGCTCTACGACATCGACCCCGCCGCGACGGCCAAACTGATGCGGAACTTGTCTGATCGGGGCATCGGGTTGACCGCCTGCAAGACCGCGCAAGAGGCCATCGAAGGGGCGCAGATCGTCACCACCTGTACCGCAGACAAGCAGTATGCCACGATCCTGACCGACAACATGGTGGGGGCCGGTGTCCACATCAACGCCATAGGCGGCGACTGCCCCGGCAAGACAGAGTTGCACGGCGACATCTTGCGCCGGTCCGATGTCTTCGTGGAATACACCCCGCAAACCCGGATCGAGGGCGAGATCCAGCAGATGCCCGAGGACTTCCCCGTCACCGAGATGTGGCAAGTCATCGCCGGCACCGCGCCCGGCCGCACTTCGGACCGCCAGATCACGCTGTTCGACGGGGTGGGCTTTGCCATCGAGGATTTCTCGGCGCTCTGCTATATCCGCGACCGGCTGGAAGGGACCGACCTGTTCCAGCGGCTTGACATCATCGCGGACCCCGACGATCCGCGCGATCTGTTCGGAATGCTCTCGCGGGCGGTCCAGGGCTAGACGCGGCCGGCGCCCGGCCTGATACGACCCGATTGCCGCCCCGGCCGATCATCCCGCATTTCCGGCACCGCCAGCTTTCGATCAAAGCTGTCGCGATCAGGCGATCCAGATCAATGCGCCGGGCTATCTTCCAAAGGTGGTCCTGTCCGTGAGTCGCTGCAATTGAAACCAGTTCACATTCTGATCGCCGTCCTGCCGCCTTTGCTTTGGGCAACCGGTTATTCTTTCGGAAAAGGAGCGCTGGTTCACTTTCAGCCATTGTTCACGACGGCGATGATGTATGCGATTGCTGGTATAACTCTTTTTCGGCCTGGTTCCCCCATCCTGACCCCTTGGCGCTGGCTCATCCTCATCTCTGTCCTGGGGTGCGGCCTGCAAAGTGCCCTTATCTTCTCGGGGGTGGCGCTGGTTGATACGTCGTTGGCCAATCT
Source organism: Paracoccaceae bacterium (assembly GCA_023254015.1). Lineage (GTDB taxonomy): Bacteria > Pseudomonadota > Alphaproteobacteria > Rhodobacterales > Rhodobacteraceae > Tabrizicola_A. The sequence continues at coordinate 971 of JALQYS010000235.1, read as the reverse complement.
GGTCGTTCAGGCACAGGTACCCTTCGCAATTATTGCTGCGTCTCTTTTCGGTCTCGAGAAGCTTAGCCCCTTCCGAATGATCGGCGTCGCCGTCTCAATCCTCGGGATTGCTGTGGTCCTCGGGTCGCCGGGTTCTGGCAGCAGCCTGTCCGGGCTGTTGCTGATACTTGCGGGAACCGCCAGTTGGGGCCTCGGCCAAGCACTGATACGGCGGTACTCACGCGATGCTACCAGGCAGCTGATCGGGGTGACGTCCCTGATGGCGACGCCCCAGTTGCTGATCGTGTCGTTTGCCGTTGAGCGGAACCATCTCCACCTTCTGGCGACGGGTTCGGCCTACGAATGGTTTGGAGTGGCACTACTTGGCTTCGGGTCCTTCGTGGCGGCCTATCTGATCTGGTACTGGTTGCTGGAACGCAACCGTATGGATCAGGTTGCCCCATTTGCGCTCTTGATGCCGCTGCTCGGCATGTTCATCGGAGTGACCTTCTTTGATGAGACCCTGACATCCGGTTTCCTTATGGGCTCGATACTCGTACTTTCCGGATTGGTGATCACCTTGATACCTACTGCGCGTCCGATTTTGGGAACCTCAGATAGTCAGAGTGAAACTCCTGCGACGTGATCCAGAAGACTGCCAAGGCGTGGGATGAGATGAGACCCGAGCGCTCCTTCTATCTTGCCAGATGCGCCGCAAGAGTGAACTCTGCCATCCCACCCTCACGCTGCTTGTAGCGGCCCGTCCAGGCACACCCAATCGTGGTCGATATGCTCGCGATCGTTTCCCGCTACCACGAGGAAATCAGTGCGGCGTCGGGCCTATGATCTGACGTCGTTTCTGTTTCTGGGGGCTACGTCTTCCGATCGTTTCGTCGGAGGGAGGTCGTGCAGGCCTCAGTAATGAACCTCCTCATGGCCGTAGCTTCCTTCATAGTCGCGCCACTCGACGAAGACTGACCGGTGCCGATAGT
>JALQYS010000218.1 GCA_023254015.1 Paracoccaceae bacterium | reverse complement strand
AATGAAACCGCCGCCGTGGCGAACACCGTGCTGGGCCGCAAGGACCTGAAGGGGGAACAGCGCATGGTCTATGTGCTGGACCTGACCCAACCGACCGGCATGTTCGAGGCGCGCGATTTCCTGATCCGCGATGGCGACACGGTCTATGTCACCGAAGCGCCCTTCGTGCAGTGGCAAAAGACGCTTTCGGCCATCACCGGCACCGCCGGGGCGGCGGATTCGCTGGCGACGACCTCGACCGGCGGCTGAGGGGCGCGTGCCCGGCACGGACCAGACCGACAAAGCCGCCGAGGGGGCAATCCCCCGGCGGCTTTGCTATTACAACGCGGGCTTTCTGCGCCAGCCGCGCCTGCGCCGCATCCTGCAGCTTGCCGGCCACGAGCTGCGTCTGGGCCTTCCCGACCCCGAGGATGGCGTGGTGGTCTGGGGCCGCTCGCCCCATGCCCATCGGGGCGAGGCGGTGGCCGCGCGCCACCAGGTGCCACTGGTGCGGGTGGAGGATGCCTTCCTGCGCTCGCTGCGGCCCGGGCGGATGGGCGATCCGCCGATGGGCCTCTTGATCGACGGGCTGGGCCTGCATTTCGACAGCGCCCGCCCCTCGGCACTGGAGCGGATCCTGCTGCGCCACCCTTTTGACAATTCGAACCTGATGAGCCGTGCAAGGGATGGAATTGCCCGACTTCAGGCGCTGGATTTGTCAAAATACAACATTCACCAGACTGACGCCCCCCTGCCCCGACCCGGTTATGTGCTGGTGGTGGATCAGACGCGCGGCGATGCCTCGATCCTTCATGCCGGGGCCAGCGCCCAGACCTTTGCCGAGATGCTGGTTCTGGCCCAGGAAGAAAACCCTGGGGCGCGGATCGTGATCAAGACCCATCCCGAAACGGTTCTGGGGCTGCGGCCGGGGCATTACGGGGCTGCACATCTGTCCGAACGCATCAGCCTTTGCGTCGATCCGGTCTCGCCCTGGGCGCTGCTGCAGGGGGCGGTGGCGGTCTATACCGTCTCGTCGCAGCTGGGGTTCGAGGCGATTCTGGCGGGTCACCGGCCCCGGGTTTTCGGCCAGCCCTTCTATGCGGGCTGGGGGCTGACCGAGGATCGCGCGCCCATCGCGCGGCGGGGCCGCAACCTGTCGCGGGCGCAGCTTTTCGCCGGTGCGATGATCGAGGCGCCCACCTGGTATGACCCCTGCCGCGACCGGCTGTGCAGCTTTGAAGAGGCGGTGGATCAACTTGAGGCTGAAACCCGCGCCTGGCGCGAGGACCGGGCGGGCCATGTCGCCACGGGCATGCGGGCCTGGAAGCGCGGGCGGCTGCAGGCGGTGTTCGGCCGCACGCGGCCGCTGATTTTCGACGAAAATCAGGTGCGCGCGCGGGAACGGGCGGCGAAAACCGGGCGGGGGGTTCTGGTCTGGGCTGGCAAGGAAACAGCCACGCTGGCCGCGCCGGGGGTGGCGCGGCGGGTCGAGGATGGCTTCCTGCGCTCCCGCGGGTTGGGGGCCGCTCTGGTTCCGCCGCTGTCGCTGGTGACCGACGATCTGGGCATCTACTATGACCCGACGCGCGAAAGCCGGCTGGAGCGGCTGATCCAGTCCCCGCTGCCCCCCGGCGGGCGGGCGCGGGCCGAGCGGCTGCTGACGCGGATCCTGTCGGCCGGGGTGACGAAATATAACCTTGCGGGCGCGCCACTGCCCGATCTGGGGAAGGGTCGCCGGGTGCTGGTGGTGGGTCAGGTCGAGGATGACGCCTCGATCCGGCTGGGCGCGGGCGCGATTGCCACGAACCTTGGGCTTTTGCGGGCCGCGCGCGAGGCCAATCCCGACGCGCAACTGATCTTCAAGCCGCATCCGGACGTCGAGGCGGGCCTTCGGTCGGGCATCGTGGCCGAGGCCGAGGTGGCCGCCTTGGGCGCCATCGTCGCCCGGCATGCCGCGCCTTTGGCGCTGATCGAGGCCACGGATGCGGTCTGGACCATGACCTCGCTTCTGGGGTTCGAGGCGCTTTTGCGTGGCAAGCCCGTGACCTGCCTTGGTGCCCCCTTCTATGCCGGTTGGGGGCTGACGCGCGATCTGGGCCCGGTGCCCGAGCGGCGGCGCAGAGCGGCTGATGGCCACCCCCTGCCGCGGCCAGATCTTCTGCATCTGGTTCATGCCGCGCTGATCGCCTATCCGCGCTATTTCGATCCGGTCAGCCGCCGTCCCTGCCCACCCGAAGTCGCAGTCGAGCGGCTGGCTGCGATGGACACCCCCAAGGGCGGGTTGGGCCTGCGCTTGCTGGCCAAGCTGCAAGGGCAGTTTGCCAGCCACGCCCGGCTGTGGCGCCGGGGCGGCTAGGGTCCGGGTCGGCTAGGGTCCGGGGCGGGCAGTCACCGAAACGCCTGCAGATACCAGATCGTTGGGGTGCAGGATCACCTCTTCTCCTGCGGCAAGCCCTTGAACAACCTGCGCGAATTCATCGTCCCGCTCGCCCAGCGCGATCCGGCGCAGGTCCGCCGTGCCATCCTTGACAACAAAGGTCGCCCAATCGGAGCCATCGCGGAAAAGGGCGCCGACCGGGATCGACAGGGCCTCGGGCACTGTCATGAGGGTGATGCGCGCCACCACGCGATAGCCGTGGCCAAGGCCCTGCCGGCCCTTTGCATCCCCGGTCAGGCGCAACAGCACCTGCACCCGCTGCTCATCAATGCCCAAGGCCGAGATCCGGGTTTCGGCTGCCGGTTCGATACGTTCGACGACGGCCGTCAGATCCGGCCCGCCCCAGCCGGTGATCCGCGCCTCGGCCCCCGGACGGACGCGCACCGCATCGCGCGACAGAAGATCGACCCGCACCCGCAGGTCGGCCGGATCGCCGATTTCCACCAGCGGCGTGGCCGGGCCGACCACCTGCTCATCCTCGGTCAGCACCCGCAGCACCTGACCCGAGACCGGGGCCGTGACCGTAACACAGCAGGCCTCGGCCGCTGCCGATATGGTCCCGTCCAGCACGGCCGCGGCACTGTCGCGCTCGCGCCCGCGCACGGCAAGGCTCGCCTCGGCGCTTTGCAGCGCGGCCTCGGCCGTGTCGCGCTCCAGAAGGGCCAGGTCCAGCACATGGCGGGCGATGGCGGCCCGGTCAAACAGCGCGGCGGCGCGGTCTGCCTCGGCGCGGCGAAAGCCCAGCGTCGCGCGGGCCTGCACCACCTGTGCCCGGGCCAGATCGACGGCGGCCTCGGCGGCGGCCAGACTGGCCTCGGCCACCGCGCGCGACCGCGCATCCAAAAGTGCGGGCGCCGCCGGGCCAATTGCGGCGACCACCGTCTTTCCCGCCACGACGGGATCGCCAGCGTGCAGATCGCTGCGCCGCAGGCGGCCGGCGATGGGGGCCGAGACGACAAAGACCTCACGGATTTCGGCCGTGCCTTCCTCCTCGACCGTCACGGCAATGGTGCGGGGGCTGATCGCGGCGACGTCCACCTCGACCGGGCGGGGCAGAAGCGCCCAGACCGCAAGGCCCAGCAGGGCAAGGACAGCAAGGACAGGCAAGATGCGGCGCATGTTCATTCCCGTGTTTTCAGAACCTCGACCATGTCGAGGTGGTTGATCCGCTGCCGCACGGCGATAGCCGACAGGACGGCAGCGGCACAGACGACCAGACTGGCCGTGGCATAGACCGAGGGCCCGATGACAAAGGGCACGCGGTATAGGTCCGAGGAAAAGGCCGCCACCATGGCGCGCCCCATGCCAAAGCCGAAAATCCAGCCCAAGGGCTGGGCCAACGCAACGATGATGGCCAATTCGCCGAACAGGATGCCAGCCACCTCGGCACGGGTAAAGCCCAGAACCCGCAGGCTGGCCATTTCGCGCCCCTGTTCCGACAGCGAAATCCGGGCGAAATTGTAGATCACCCCCACCGCGATGATCGCGGCCAGCCCGACATAGACGGTGATCATGACCGTGATGTTCTCGGCCAGCGTGGCGCGAAAGCGCGCGACGGTCAGCGCCAGCACGGCGACAAAACCGGTTTCGGGCGAGGCCGCCGCCGCGCGAAAGAAGGCGCGGCTTTGCGCCGGATCGATCAGCAGGTTGACACCCGAGATCATGTCACCACTGCCGGTCGCCCGGTTCAGGGCATCCATCTCCATCGAGGCGCCAAGGCCGACATAGCCCAGCGACAGACCGCTGACAGGCAGCACGACCTGACGCCGCGCGCCGTCCAGAAACTCGACCAGAACAGGGTCGCCCACGCGCAGCTGCAACACGCCGGCCAAGGTTTCCGACAGGATCACCCCGGCCTCGGGCATGGCCATCGGGCGCAGGTCAACCGACAGGACGCGCGACAGGCGCGGCTCGGCCGGGCGACCCATCACCGTGATCCGGCGCGACAGGGGGCCATTGCTGATCCGCGCGGCGGCGGCACGGAAGGGCTCGGCCTGCAGCACGCCCGGCATCTGCCGCGCGGCAAGCGCGGCGCGCGGCGGCTTTGGCTGGCCAAAGGCCATCTGCACATGCTGCCGCTCGGCCCTGAAGAAGGTGATGTCGATCATCCGGTCGATGCTGTCGAAAGACCAGAGCGAGGCGACAAGGATCGCCACCGACAGCGAGATGCCAAGAACGCCCGACAGCATCCGCAGGGGGCGGTGCATCAGGTGGCGCAGCGTCATCACCGCCGTCTGGCGCAGCCCCAGTCGCCGCCACAGCGCCCCGCCACGCGCCCGATAATCGGCCGGGGCGGGCGGCGACATGGCAACCGCAGGCGGCAGGCTGGCGACGGAACGCACGGCAATCAGCGCGCCGGCCACCGCCGCACCCGCCGTAACGATGGCCGCCAGTGCATAGATGCCCGGATCGCGGGAAAAGACGAGGAAGGGAAAGGAAAAGAAGCGGGCGTAAAGCTGGGCCAGACCCGCCCCCATCCACGCCCCGGCGACATAGCCGATGGCGATGCCGACGACGGCAATGGCCAGAACGAATTCGACATAATGCCGCGCGACGGCGGCAGAGGAATATCCGATGGCCTTCAGAAGGCCGATCTGTTCCCGCTCCAGCGTCACCAGCCGCGACAGGGTGATGTTCACCAGCATGGCGGCGACAAAGAGAAAGATCGGCGGCAGGACGCGCACCATGGCGCCCAGCTGCTTCAGCTCGGCATCCAGAAAGGCGTGTGACATCTGATCGGCCCGCCCGGTCGCGCCGGTGCCACCATAGGGCGCGGTCAGCCGGTCAACCTCGGCAATCACCCGGTCGGCCGGGGCGCCGGGGGCGAGTTTCAGCACAAGGTTGGAAAACGCTCCCTCAAGGTCATAGGCGGCCGCCAGCCCCGCCCGAGGCAGCCAGCCGATGCCAAAGCGACGCGGGTCTGGCATCATCTCGCCCGGGCCCAGCGCATAGATGAATTCGGGCGACAGCGCGATGCCGGTGATCGTCAGATCGCGGCGCTGGCCGTTCATCACCACCGTCAGGCTGCCGCCGGGGCGCAGGCCATGGGCGGCGGCAAAACCTTCGGACAGCACGACTTCGCGGCTGGATTGCGGATCGGGCAGGCGACCCTGCCGCAGATGCAGCCGGTTCAGGCCCCCTGCCCCGCCCTCTGGCAGGGAGACAAGCTGGATCGAGCCCGGCTCGTCCATGCCGGGCAGGTCCAGCAGGCCCAGCTTGACGATCCGCGCCTCGGCCGCCAGCACCCCGTCAATGGCGCGCACCTCGTCCAACAAGGCGCGGGGCGCGCGCGTGACATCGGCAAAGACGTCGGCAAAGCGGTAATCGGCGTAATAGCGCGCCCTTGTGTCGGACAGGGCGGAATAGGCGCCATTGCCAAGGATCATCGTCGCCAGCCCGGCCGCCAGCACCAGCGCGATGGCCAGGGACTGCGGCCAGAGCCGGACAAGATCGCGCAGGACCTTGCGGCGCAGCGGCGAGATTACCATGACACCTCCGCAGGGGCCTTGCGGCTGGCGTTCACGGTTTCCTCGACGATGCGGCCATCGGCAAAGCGCAGCACCCGGTCGGCGATTTCGCGGATCGCGGCGTTGTGGGTGATGACCAGCGTCGTGGCCCCCACCCGGCGATTCACATCGGTCAGGGCCTCGAGCACGCGGATGCCGGTGGCCGAATCCAGCGCGCCGGTGGGTTCGTCGCACAAGAGCACGTCGGGGTTCTTGGCGATGGCGCGGGCGATTGCGACGCGCTGCTGTTCCCCCCCCGAAAGCTGCGCCGGAAAATGGTCAGCACGTTCGGCCAGACCCACCAGCGCAAGGGCGGCATCAGGCGACATCGGATTGCGGGCGATTTCGGTGACAAGCGCCACATTCTCGCGCGCGGTCAGGCTGGGCACAAGGTTATAGAACTGAAAGACAAATCCCACATGGTCGCGGCGATACTGCGTCAGCCCCGCCGCATCCAGCGCGGTCAGCTCGTGATCCTTGAACCAGGCCTCGCCCGACGTGGCGTCATCCAGCCCGCCGACGATGTTCAGGAAGGTCGACTTGCCAGACCCCGAGGGCCCGAGGATCACGATGAACTCTCCCCGCAGGGCGCGGAAATCGACGCCCCGCAGCGCCTGCACCTCGCCCGCGGCCGAGCGGTAGGATTTGGTCAGGCCCCGGGCCCAGAGGACAACATCTGTCTCTTCGATCATCTCTGCATCCCGCCTTGTCGCGCGAGGTTAGGATACCTTGGCTTGGGCGCTTTGACACGCATCAACTCAGGCGGGAAAAGAGACCTTCGTTCAGGGCATCACCCGTGCTGCCGGTCGGCGGTGATCCGGGACGGGGCAGCGGCGCGGGCAAAGGCGGCGGTCACAGCCTCGGCCCCGTGCTGCACCGACAGCCGCATCAGCTGAAACCGGATGCGGGCCATCTGGCGATAATAGCGCAGGAAGGCCGCATTCAGCGCCGCGCCCGATACCGCCCCCAGCACCGGCACCGCCTGTGCCGCCAGTTTCTGGCCCATCGCGGCGGCAAGGCGCGGGGCGACGGTGGCGATCAACTTTTGCAGCGCCGGCCCGGTCAGCGTCAGCCTGGCGGACAGGAACGAGGTGTTCACCCCGTCATCCCCGGCCAGCGGGCTGCCGGCGGCAAAGACCTCCAGACAGGCGGCGCGGATGCCCTCTTCGGCGGGGTCGAAACCGGCGGCGCGGGCCTCTGCGCGGATGGCGCGCAGGATCAGGGTGATCGTCACCGGCAGTTCGGCCATCGAGGTCAGCATGCCGCCCGCCCCGCCCGCGGCCCCGGTGGCCATGGCGGCGGCCAGTGTGCCGCGCCCTTCGGCCTCGGCAATCCCGGCCAGCCCATGGGCGGCCATCAGCGCCTGCGCCGTCACCCGCTCCAGCTCGGCGCGGATCTGGGGCGGCAGAAGCGCCATCCGCCGCTCCACCCCGCCGCCCAGCCGGTTGACAAGCGACATGAGCGGGCCGTTGGCGCGGCGGGCGGCTTGGGCCAGCGCCTCGATCTCGCGGTCAATGTCCAGCTGCAGCTGCGGTGCGTCCTCCAGCCCGTCGGGCCGCACGCCTTGCAGCACCGGGCTTTGCGAGGCCATGCCCAGCATCTGGTTGCGCGCGGCCAGCAAGGCCTCGTG